>CANKTP010000056.1 GCA_947486375.1 Candidatus Hydrogenedentota bacterium
CAAGGGAAAGGACGAGTCGTACCCAACCGGGGTCGCGCTCGACGAACAACGCGGACTCGCCTATGTCTGTCTATCTCGTAACAACTCGCTGGCAGTCGTCGCCCTCGAAAACGCCGCGATATTGGCCGATATTCCCACCGGCGTGGCCCCCTTCGATGTCGTCCCGTCCGCGGATGGGATGGTCGCGTACGTATCCAATTGGGGTGGACGGCGTCCCACCGAGGACGAACACACCGCGGATTCTTCCGGGACCCCCGCCTTGGTCGATGAACGGGGCGTGGCTTCGAGCGGGACGATATCGGTGTTGAATCTCGATGCGCGCACGCTCGAACGCGAAGTCCCCACGGGTCTCCATCCATCCGACCTCGTCCTGTCAGGCGACGGCGTACGGCTCTACGTGGCGGAGTCCAACGCGGACACAGTGTCTGTTGTTGACACCGCAACGATGAGCATCTCGGGCTCGATCTTGGTGAGGCCGGATGCGGCACTACCCTTTGGAAGCATGCCCAATGCGCTCGCATTGGATGAACGCGCCGACCGCTTGTACGTGGCGAATGGCGGCAACAATGCCGTGGCGGTCGTGGCTTTGGACGACAAGGGCGGGTTGGCCCAAATCGATGGCTTCATTCCTGCAGGCTGGTTTCCGGGCTCACTCGCGCTGGCCGACGAACATCTCTTCGTCGGCAACGTGAAGGGTATCGGCTCGCGGACGAAATACCCCGAATCTACCGGGTGGAACTCGCGTTGGCACCGGGGCAGCGTGTCGCGCGTCACTCCCCCATCCCTTGACGATCTCCGGCGGTACACGGCGCAAGTAGTCGAGAACGGGCGCATCCCGCAAGCACTCCGGGCATGGGAACGCCGTGCCGGCGGTGCAGGGGATGCAGGCTGGAAGCCTGCGCTACGAGCGCGTCCGGTGCCGCGCCACACCGGCGATCCCTCCGTCATCGAACATGTGGTCTACATCATCAAGGAAAATCGAACATACGACCAAGTGTTCGGCGATCTGCCGCAGGGAAACGGCGACCCGTCGCTCTGCATTTTCCCCCGCGACTTGACGCCCAATCACCATGCCCTCGCCGAACAGTTCGTCCTGCTCGACAATTATTACTGCAATGGGGTCCTCTCGGCGGACGGGCATTCGTGGAGCACCGAGGGCAACGTCACCGGATATCTCGAAAAATCATTCGGGGGATTTACACGGAGTTACACCTGGGGCGACGACCCCCTCACCTATTCCTCATCGGGGTTCATCTGGGACAATGTCCTCCTTGCCGGTCTGTCATTCCGGAACTACGGCGAGTTCAACAACAGCACGCCCATTCCCTCCAGCCTATCGTTCAAACAAATCTACGACGACTACGCATCGGGGAAACGGTCCATCCGATTTACCAGCGCGATGGGCGTCGAACGGCTGAAGCACTACAGCCAACTCGGCTCGCCCGGCTGGAACCTGAAGATTCCTGACGTATTGCGGGCGCAAGTCTTCCTGGATGAACTGGCGGCGTATGAGAAGCAAGGGGAATTTCCAAACCTCACCATCCTGTATCTTCCCCAAGACCACACCAGCGGCACGAATCCCGGCGCCCCGACGCCCCGCGCCCACATCGCCGACAACGACCTTGCGCTCGGCCGGGTGGTGGAAGGAATCAGCAAGAGCCGGTTCTGGCCGCGCACCTGCATTTTCGTTATCGAGGACGATCCGCAGGACGGCTTCGATCACGTCGACGGGCACCGGTCCCTCTGCCTTGTCATCAGCCCCCACGCCAAGCACGGCAAAGTCGTCAGCGAATTTTATAACCAGACTGCGGTGTTGCACACTATGGCGCGAATGCTCGGGGTCCCGCCAATGAACCAGATGGATTCGATGTCGGAACCCATGTCGAAGTGTTTTGTCCGCCGCCCCGACCTCGCTCCCTACACCGCGCGCCCGACCTCCGTTCCCTTGGACGAACTCAATCCGGAGAAGACCGCGCTATCCGGTCAGTCGCTTTTTTGGGCGGAGCGAAGCCTTGAACAGCCCTTCGAATCTTTCGACATGGCCGACGAGGACACGCTGAATCGAATCCTTTGGCATACGATGAAGGGAGTGGAGACGCCCTATCCCGCTGAGTTCGCCGGGGCACATGGAAAAGGTCTCGCCGCACTTGGACTTGCCCCAGGCGTAGACGCCGAAGATTCGGATTGACCGTAATTCAGGGGATAGACTCCGCCTTTTGCCCGGCAGCATGGGCAAAAGGCGGAGTCTGTCCCATCCCTCACGGGAGAAATCGCGCACGCTAAAACCGCGCGAGTTCGACGAAGTCCGCGTAGCGCTGGGCGATGTCATTGAGATCGATCTCGGCGAGGCGCTCGGGACCGAATTTCTCGCAAGTGTACGAGGCGACCACGCTACCGTGTATCACCGCTCGGCGCAGGGTGTCGAAGTCCGTCGAGTCTTTCTGGGCGATGTAGCCCATGAACCCGCCCGCGAAGGTATCGCCCGCGCCCGTGGGATCGATCACATGCTCCATGGGTAACGCCGGCGCGGAGAACATCCGGTCCTCCACGAAAAGCAGGCAACCGTGTTCGCCTTTCTTGGGCGCGATGATGCGCGGGCCCATCTCTTGGATTGCGCGCGCCCCGCGGACCAAGTTCCGCTCACCAGTCAAGTCATAGACCTCCGAGTCATTGATGATCAGCGCGTCGACATGCTTCAAGACCTTGACGAGGTCGTCCCGAGTCGCGTTGATCCAGAGGTTCATGGTGTCGAGGGCGATGAACTTCGGCCTCGTCTGTTCCAAGACCTCCATCTGGAGGGCAGGATGAATGTTGCCAAGGAAAAGATACTCGGCCTCGCGCGCCGCCTGGGGAAGCTTGGGATGAAAATGCTCGAACACGTTGAGTTGCGTGTCCAGCGTGTCCCGTTGATTCAAGTCCTCGTGATAACGCCCCGCCCAGCGAAAGGTCCGCCCTTCGACGCGTTCGAGGCCGTCGAGGTTGATGCCCTTCTTGCGGAGGAGTTCGACATGGCGCGCGGGAAAATCCGTGCCCACGACCCCGACCAAATTCACGGGGGTGTAATTCGCCGCGGCGAGCGAGAAGAAGACCGCCGCGCCGCCCAGGCCCTCCTCGTTCCGGCCCGAGGGCGTTTCCACCGTGTCCAGGGCGACGGAACCAACCACCGTGAGACTCATATCCAGGCAAGTCCTTTCGAAAAATAGGGAGAGGGTTATTCCGCCGGGATTTCCAGCTGATCCATCTTGTACTTCAAGATGCGCCGCGTGGTGCCCAATAGTTCGGCGGCGCGGGATTGTACATTGTCGCTGCGATCGAGCGCCCGCTTGATGAGGAACCGCTCCATGCGGCGCGTCGCCTCCTCCAAGGGAAGCCCGTCGAGTTCGTCCCCGATGCCCATCTGTTTTTTCGGCGCGAGGGGCAGAAGGGCGGCGACATGCTCCGTGGAAATCATCGGTTCCTGTCCGTGATAGACGAGCAAGCGCTCGACGAAATTCTCGAGTTCGCGGATGTTTCCGGGCCAGGGATGGGTCAAGAGTCGCGCCATGGCCCTGGGCGCGATCGACTTGGTGCGTGCGTTGACGCGCGGGGCGTGCTTCGCCGCGAAATGCATGACCAATTCCGGGATGTCGTCCTTGCGGTCGCGCAGGGGCGGCAATTCGATGTGAAGGACGTTGATGCGGTAGTAGAGGTCTTCCCTGAAGGTCCCGCTCGCGATGGCATCGGCGAGGTTTCGATTGGTCGCCGCGATCACCCGGATATCGACCTCGATCTGTTTGGCGCTTCCGATGGGGTAGAAGCAACCGTCCTGCAAGACTCGCAGGAGCTTGGCCTGGGCCTCGAGGGGCATTTCGCCGATTTCGTCGAGAAAGAGGGTGCCTTCGTCGGCGACTTTCATCTTGCCGGCGCGGGCGTGGTCCGCCCCGGTGAAGGCGCCCTTCTCGTGACCGAAGAGTTCGCTCTCGATCAACTGCATGGGAATGGCGCAGCAGGAGAGCGGCACAAAGGGCCGGGGAGCGCGGCGTCCGCCGGTATGGATGGCCCTCGCGAGGACGTCCTTCCCGGTGCCGCTCTCGCCGGTGATGAGCACGGTGGAGTCGACCCTCATGGCCTGATTCGCGCGTGCGAGGGCGTCCCGGAGCGCGGCGCTCGAGCCGATGATCGAGCCTGCATGGAGTTCGTGGTCCCTGAGGACCTCGAGTTCGCGGCGGCCGCGGGCATCGGCGAGTATCTTGGAGACGGCCATCTGCAACACGTCAACATCGAATGGCTTGATGATGTAGTCGTTCGCGCCCAGGCGCATGGCCTCGACGGCGGAGGTCACCGTGTTCGAGGCGGTGATGACTATGACCGGGGTAGCGTCGCCGGCGCGGCGGAGTTCCTCGAGGACCTGCTTCCCCCCCATTCCCGGCATGGTCAGGTCGAGAAGGATGAGGTCGACGTGCTTTTCCGCGAGGATGTCCAGTCCCGCGCGTCCATCGGGTGCGGACAAGACGTGGTAGTTGTTCGACAGGATGGCCCGGTACGAACGCCGAACGCTCTCCTCGTCGTCGATTGTCAGGATGGTCTGCATACCCCGTTCCTGTCCTAATTTGCGGAAGGGAGATGGAAGGAGAATCCGCCGCCTTCGTCCGATTGCGGTATTAGCTTCAATTCGCCCTCATGTTCGTGCATGATTCGGATGGCCATCGTCAAGCCGAGGCCCATCCCCCGCTCCTTGGTGCTGAAGAAAGGCATGAACACGCGGGCAGTGTCCTTGGGCTTGACGCCCGGCCCGGTGTCCTTGACGACGAGCTCGCAGTTGCCGTTGTCGCGACGGGTGAAGACGCTAAGGGTCCCGCCGGATTCCATGGCATCGATGGAATTGCGCACGACAATTTTCAAGGCGCGCGAGAACAGCTCGGGATCGAGATTAACGTCGGTGGCGTCCTTGTCGTAGGCGGTCTCGAGCTTGATGGAGCGCTCCTTGAGCTCGGCCTCGAAGCCGTCGAGAATGCCCTTTACGGTCTCGTTCAAATTCGTGGGCCGCACGGAGGCGCGAGGATGGCGGGCGAACTCGAAAAGCGCCTCGACCACGTCGTTAATCCGGGCGACTTCCTTTTGCACGATATCGGAGAACTCTTCCCTAAATTCCTTGGAATCGTATTTTCTGGGAAGCAATTGGGCGAAGGTATTGATGGCGACGAGGGGGTTCTTTATTTCCTGCGCCACGCGGGAGGCCAGGAACTCCCAGACAGGGCTGGCGAGCAGGTTTTCCCCGGTCCCGGACTCGCCTCCGTCCGCGGCGGGGATGATGGAGAAAATGACGACGGCCCCCTCGGCCCCGATGGGCGTGACGCTGAGGCCGAGGCGGGCATTGATCGCGAGGTCGTGGATTTCGCGGCGTAGCGCGGGGGTACCCTCGGCGAGGGAACGGAGCACGGCGTCGGCGAAGGCGGATCCGAGTTTCTGGACGCTGCGGCCGAGAACGTCTTGGGCGCGGATTTGCAGGATGCGCTCGGCGCTCTCGTTCATCATGGAAATCGTCTTGTCGGGACGGACCGTGACGACCCCGGCCGAGATATTGGCGAGGATGGCGTCGAGGCGTCCTTGTTGCCTCGATACGTCGCGGTAGTGTTTCGCTTTTTCCATGCAGGACGAGGCGTAGCGGGCGATGATGGTGAGCAGATCGCGTTCCTCGGGGGAGTAGTCGAGCCCGGAGGCCTTGTCTCCGAGCAAGATGGCGCCGCACACGCGCCCTCCGCCAAGGATTGGGGCGGCCAGGCGGGCGCCAAGCACGTGCATGTCCTTGGCCGCGCCGGGCGCTTCCCGGGCGGCGAGACGGTCGAACAAGCACGCGGTCTCCTCGAGATGGCGCATCAGGCCGGAGGAAAATGTAAACCGAAGGGGTGCGACGACATTCTGGGGAATGCCGTGGCTCGAGACGCAGCGCACGTTTCCGTTCGTTTGGAGGAGCACGGCGGAACGGACCGCGTCAAAGATGTCCACGGCCGCGTCGACGATGGCCTGGGTCAGCCGGGTGGTGTCCTCGATGAGGCCGGTGGTGCGCGTCATCCAACGCAATGCCATCTGGTGTTGGCCGATTGCCGCGGCGACAGAGGGGGCTTGTGCGGGGGCCGGCTGGCCCGGGGCCATCGCCGGGCGTTGGACGAGGCACCGCTCGATGGCGCCGGCGAGGGCGTCGCAGGAAAAGGGCTTTACGACGCATGCGCGCGCGCCCAGCAGCGTAAACGAGGCAAGGGTCTCGCCATCGCCGCGGGAGGACAGTACGATCATCGGCGTTGCCGGGGCGGCGCCCAAAAGATCGGCCAAGGCTTTTCGTCCCAGGTGAGGCGCATCGTCAATCAAGATTGCGTCTGCCTGGACGGAGATTAGGCGGCGCAGGGCATCCTCGACGGAATTCTCGATGAGGACCAAGTCTGTCTTGGGTAGGGCGGCGCGAAGGGATTCGCAGATTGCCCGGTCATCCGCCACGGCCAAAATGATGTTCATAATGAGTCCTTGATTCCCGCGATTTCCATGCTAGTGCACGGGCTGCGCATGTAAGTTTCCGGCCAGTGGAAGGGCCAGGGTGAACGTGGTTCCCCTTCCCTCGACACTCGATACGTCGATCTCTCCCCCGTGCTCGGTCACGATGCCATGTACCACGGCGAGGCCGAGCCCGCATCCCGAGGGCTTTGTCGTGAAAAACGGGGTGAAAAGATCGTGGATATTCTTCTTGGAAATCCCGCATCCGGTATCGGTAATCGAAACCTTGAGGCATTCGCCGCCCAGCAATCCGTCCTTGCGGTTCCGCGGGAGGCGTTCGTGGGCGAGGTTCGCGGCGATGGTCAACCTGCCGCCGCGCTCGCCCATGCTATCGAGGGCGTTGAGAACGAGGTTTAGAAAGGCCTGGTGAAGCTGTTGCTCGTCGCCATGCACCAGGATATCGGAATCGGGAAACGCGAGGGTAGCCTCGATGTTCGACTTTTGCATTTGGTTCGCGACGAGGGCGAGGACCTCGTCGACGATGCCGCGCAACGAATAGGCGGCGAACTCGACAGGCCGGGGGCGGGCGAAGTCCAGCAAGCGGGACACGATGGTGTCGATTCGGTCGACTTCGTGCGGGACGATCTCCTTGAACGTGGCGCGGAAATCCGGGTCGCCGTAACGGTCCAGGAGAAGCTGGCTAAAGGTCTTGATCGAGACCAGGGGATTCTTAATCTCGTGCGCCATGCCGGCGGCCAAGGTACCGATCGAGGACAGCCTGTCGGCCCGGAGCACGTTCTGCTCGAGCCGCTTCACTTGGGACAGGTCGTACAAGAGGGCGACGGCGCCGGTTGTGGCGTGCTCGTGCGACGTCAGGCAGGACGAGGACATGATGACGGGCACGGGTTCGCCGTCGGGGCCGTCGATGACGGTCTCGAAATCGCCGATGGGGCGTCCCTCGCGCAAGGAGTCGCCGAGCATGCCGGCGATCTTGGGGGGCAACGAGTCGACGGACCCGCTGATGGGGACCTGGCCGATGATGTTTATGGCCGCCTGGTTGATCGCCGTGATTTGGCCGGCGGTGTCGACCGCGATGACGCCCTCCCTCATTTGTCCGAAGACGCGGGAGAGATGCAGATTGAGGCTCTGGAGTTCGCCGTAGAGGCGGGCATTCGCGATCGCGGTGCCCAACGGTCCCGCCAATGCCTGGAACGCGGTCACTTCATCGGCGGTGTAGGGGTCCCGATTGTCCTTTGCGCCGAGCGTCACGATTCCGACGAGGCCGGCGCTCGATCGGAGGGGAAGACAAAAGTACGCGTCGAGTTCCGCCAGGTGGGCGATGAGTTTGTCGAGTTCGGGGGTGCGGGGCGCGTGGAGAAGCAACTCGAGAATGAGCGGGCCCGGATTCCGCTCCAGGAAGTCTATGAGGAACGCATGGCGATTGAAGTCACCCTCATCGTGGCCGGCATCGGTGGTGAATTTTGTAATTAAGCGTCCGCGATCCGAGGGATCCACGAGAAGGACTCGAATCGTCTTGACACCGATGGTCTCCTGGATATCGAGGGCCACACCGGGCAGCAATTTGTCCAGGTTGACTTGCTCGGAGGCGAACTCGGCGATGCGGGCGTAAAGGCGGTTGATGTCGTAGCGTCCGCGGAGGAGGGAGCCCTCGACGAAGGACTGGACGCGGTCCTTGATCGAGCCATAGGCAAGGGCGATAAACAGGGCGGCGAGGATTGGGGGGACGATGTCGACGGTGCGGGGATCTTCGCCAACAGACCAACGCACGAGCAGCATGACGCCAATAAAGGTGGCCACCACGAACCCGGTGCCGGCCGCGAAGACGACGAGCCGGGAGAGAATGAGCCGGATATCGAGCAGATGGTACCGGATCATGGCGTAGGCGAAGGTGCCCATGAGCAGGGCGGTCGAGACGGGACCGTAGGCTTGGAAGAGCAAGAGGCCGGTGAGTTCGGCAAGCAGGTTGGTGAGCACCCCGAGTCCGGCGAGGAGGTACATGCCATAGAGCACGAACTGGGCCTGGCGCCGGCCATGCCCCTCGGAGTCGCGGATTTTCCGGCGCAGGTTGTGGAAAATGGAGAACGCGGTGCATAGGGTCATGACGGCAAAGGCGGCAAAGGCGGGACCATGGCCGACGCGCGGCGGCCCGCCGTCCACCAGCTCGATCGAGGCGACATAGAGCCCCGTCGGCGTGACCAGCGCCAGAGCGGCGCCCGCGAGGTATAGCGAGGCGAGGAAACGCCGGCTTCCCTCGAACTGGCCGCGCGGAAAATAGCCGACGAAGTGGTAGCAGGTGGCGGGAACGAAACAGGCCACGACCTCGGTGAAGATCAGCCAGAACCGGGCATAGACGAGGTCCGTGGATTGGATCACGGCGAAGACGCCGAGGGCCCAAAGGACGAAGTTGACGGAGAGCAAGGCGAAGGCTTGGTGAATGACCTGGCGATGATTGCGTGTGAAGACGATGATGCCCAGCGTCAAACAGAGCAACGCTGAGATAAGGTTCGCCGTCGATGGAAGCAATATGTTCATGGGTTAGCGGGCCAACACACGGCACATCCAGGCCGCTCGGGGGTTGCCGGCGCGATTATCGCGGCCGTGTTCTCCGGGGAGTCAATTCAACCTTCGCAGGATCGTGGCCGCGTGCGTGCCGCCGAAACTGAGCGCGGTCACCATCGCCGATCCCACATCGTTCATGCGGGCGGCCATCGGCACAAAATCAAGATCGCAGGCCGGGTCGGGGTTCTTCAGGTTCAAGGTCGGAGGCATGATGCCGGTGGACAACGACATGAACGCGCCGACGACGCTCAACAGTCCCCCGACAGAATAGGCCTGGCCTATCATGGACTTGGTCGCGCTGATGGGCAACCGATAGGCATGGGCGCCCAGGGCCTTTTTGTAGGCCTGGGTTTCGCACCGGTCGTACATGGACAGGGAAACGCCGTGGCAATGGGCGCAATCAACGTCGGCCGGCGCCATGCCCGCGTCCTGCATGGCTAGGATCATGGCGCGGGCAAGGGCGACGCCGTCCTTCTCGAGGATGACGGGATTGTGGCCCTCGGAAGCCGCCCCGGTACCGGCGACTTCGCCGAGAATGCGCGAGCCCCGCGCGGTTGCGCGGTCGGCGCGCTCGAGGACGAGCACGACGGCCGCCTCGGCGAGGACCAGGCCGTCGCTCGATTTGTCGAAGGGACGCATGGCCTCCGCGGGGGCGTCGTTGCACTGGCTCATGATGCCCAGCTTGCAGGTGCCGCCGAACAACAGGGGATTCAGGGGGGCCTCGGTGGCCCCGATGACAGCGGCATCGGCCAGTCCGGATTGAATCTGGCGGCGGCCCCAGGCGAGCATGTCCAAGCCGGTGGCACACCCGCTGGCGATCGTGATGGCGGGCCCGCGAAACCCAAAACGGGCGCTGACGTTCGCCGTGCTTGCATGGCCCGAGGTCGCCGACGAGGCCAGTTTGTCCATCTTGCTCCAGCCCTTCTCCTCGAAGGTCCGTTTGTGCTCCTCGTACATCTCGTCGAGCGAGCCCACGCTCGTCCCCACGCCCACGGCGATGCGTTCCGGCGCATACCCGGCCGTCGTGAGACCGGCGTCATCGACCGCCAACTGGGCCGCGGCCATCGCCTGGTGGGTGGCGCGGTGCCAGCGCTTCACCTCGCTGCGCACCAGGAAATCGTTGGGATCAAAGCCCCACAATTGGCCCGCAATTTTGCATGGATAGGGCTCGACGTCAAATCGATCGACGATGCCGATGCCGGATTTTCCCTCCTGGAGCGCACGCCAAAATTCTTCGCGCCCGATCCCGTTGCACGCGAGCACGCCCGCGCCCGTGGCGACCACTGGACTCGAGGCCCCGGCAAACATTAGTTGACCACCGCGCTCAAATCCGCGGCGAAGGGCGGGCAGGCTCCCATGGCGGCCGCACGCTGGGGGGCGTTGATACGGTCAACTATGGACGTCAGGCCCGCCATGTCGCAGGTCTCGAACCGGCGCTCGACATCGCGCGCGAACTCGGCTTCCTGCCCGGCATGCCCGGCCAATGCGGCCATCAAGGCCATCTTCGCGGACACTGCGGTGGAGATGCCCAATTCCTCGATCAGGGCGAGCAATCGGGATTTGTCGCGCAGTTGCCGGACCGACGGGGGGACGCCGGGCATCAAACCGACCTTGACCGCATTCGGGCGGGATCGCTCGATCAGGCGCAGGGTTTCCGCCTGGGTGTGATAGTCGTCTTCCGGGCACGGATACGTAAAATGGGCGACGGTAAAAATGCCCGAGAACGCGCTCGCGCGCAGTTGGCCCTCGGTGCGGGAGACGCTGATGGGATGGCGATAGTGCTCATCCAACAATCTCTGGCTCCCGCTGCGGACGCAATACTCGATGGCCGTGCATCCGGACAAACGCAGGGCGGCAAAAGCCCGCGAGGGAGTGTCCCCGGGATGGGCCTCGCGGCTGTAGAGGACTCTGAGGCGCCTGGCCAGAATCTCGCGGCAGAGCGTCTCCGGGGCGGCCGCCGCCGGCCCGGCGGCGATGAAATGAAACCCGGCGGCGCGATGGCGCGATTGGAGCGCCGCCACGCGATCGGCCAACAAACGGGCGTGCCAGAAGGACGAACTCGGCGAGGTACGATCGGGAAGCGTGAACACCATGACCTTCGAGTGTTCCCCTTGACGGGCATCCATGTCCAATTCGTATGCAGGATTGGGCGGGGTGGAATCGCCGCAGTCAATGTTATCGGCGGGCCGTGAGCCATCCAGCCTTGATCCATACGGGCCACAAAAACGCACGGTAGCCTCCGGGCGTAACGACGCTAGAATCGAAGCGGCCTCATGACACATGGCGAACTCATCGGCCGTGGCGGCATAGAACCACACGCGGGTATTCGGCAGGGGCTCGCGCGAAAATGTCTCGACGATTAATTGCCGGACAATGTTGGAGAGGCGAACGCGAGCGAGCCGGCGACGTTTCGTTCGTTGGACACGCGAGGATAAGTCCGCCGCCCCTGCTTCCTCGGCACCGTTCGGGAATAGCGTTTTGGATCCGAGGGCAAAGAAGCGGTCGACAGTTTGTAACGTGGAGAAATCGTGTATCACGACATTGGAACCGTTAGAACGCAAACGATTCGCCAGAACGGATGCCTCGTAATGAGGCGTAAGTAGTTCAAGTGTAAAAGGATAGGTAGGGAGACACACGACAATTTCACATCGCGGCATGGAGGAGTCTCCTAGTGGCCATGTTGAATCTCTCCCGAGAGTTACTTGCGAATGGACGCTATCCATTACTCGAAACCCGTGGCGATGGTACCATGATCACCATATATATGCAAGGATAAATATTGGCTACTATATTTGGTATGAATCCCTCTCAAAATCGCAGGGTGATTACACCATATACATTGGGTAGTTGTGGATAAGTTGGGGATAACCCATATGTGGGAATCGGGCGGCGGTGCATTTTTCTGTCTACAAGGGGCAAGGCCACCGTGCTTTGTGGATAATTTGTGTATGAAGGGCAGGTTATTCACCTACTACCCACAGCGCGCGAGAAAGTCGATGGGTGCAGCCGACGAGGCGCATTTTGATTGGCTCGCTTCCTATTCGGGGCGATAGCCCGAATTGTATTCGGCCATTTCCGGTATTTTCTCCTCACGTTCCCACCGAGTGGCGTGACGGTGACGGTTGACGCGGAAGCCGTCCGCATGGACATGTATCTCAGAAAACTCGCCATCAGACGCGGATTCGCGCGCTCGGCGAACGAACGCACCGGTGGTCAGGTGCTCGAGCATGGGGTATTTGTCGTCCCCGGCGTAACTGAACCGGTGGACGTGGCCGCTGACGTAGAGGATGCGCTTTCCTGACCGGCCCAGGGCATTGCGCAGGGCATCGGCGTTGCGCAGGCGCCGTGACGGTTTGGACTGGTATCCATTGGTCTTCGCAAGCACCGGGTAATGCCCGCAGACAATCAGCGGCGCGGCGCAGGCATCGAGATGCGCGGCGACGGCCTCCACCTCGATATCGGTGATGCGGCCCTCGGAGGACAACCAGTTCGGACAAACCGTCGGGACGAGCAGCACGGGGGTGCCGCCGGGCAGGCGCACTATGTGCGGAATGCCGCTGGGCGGTAGCCATTCGCCGAAGTATTTCTCGAATCGGCGGCGGCGCACCGACTCGAAGGTGTAGACGTCGTGGTTACCCGGAAGCACGGTGACGGCCACGCCGCGCTGCACCAAGTAGCGGACGAATTCGGCCCCTTGGGCGAGCTCGCGATCCGTCGCAGTCGAACTGAAATCGCCGGAGAGGAGCGCGTGTTTGATGCCGGTGGCGATGGCCTGGTCAGCGAAGGGTTCCGCGTTCGCTGTGACGAATTCTCGCCGGCGGCGGTAGACGACGTTGGCATTCCCAAGAAACCGTTTGTTCAATAGCCGCAACGGATTGAGCTCGATTTCCCAGAAATGGAAATCCGTCAGGTGCAGAAGCGAATCGATTGGCACCGGCATGATTTCAGTCACCGCGCCCCGATGAGACTTTCCGCGGTCGGCATGCCCTCGCGTGCCCACCAACTTCCGCCTTTGACGGAGTTGTAGGCGCGCTCGACGGCGTCAATGTGCGACTTCTTGTTGATATTTACGAGCGACAAGGGCCTCGGAGCTATCAGCGCTACCGCCGTGGCGACGTCCCCGAGCGATCGGATGCTGGGAATGTAGAACCGCTCCACCCATGCGGCGTCATCGCTCAGATCGAATTGATTCATGTCCGCCGTGACCCACGCGATGTCTTTGCTGACCGCCGCGGCGAATAAGCTCCACATGCCGCCGTCGCCCAGGCCCACGACACCGATGCGGCCGGTCAAATCGCGCCGGGCCTTCACGAAGGCCACGGCGGTCAAGACATCCTGGACACGGCAGCCGGTATCCGTCACGTTAAACGTGTCATGAAACCCTCCCTTGTGGAGCCGTTCGGCGGTGGCAAAGGGACTGCTGTGTTCGCCGAGAAGGAACGCATCGATGACGAGGGCTGCCCGGCCCGAAGATAGGGTCTGGTCGACAATCTCTTGGTTGGATTTCGCGGCCTTTCCCTCTCCGTTCACAACGATAACCGTGTCCAGCCGTTCCTCGTTTCGCGCGCGATACAGGATCGCGGGCACGCGGTCGCCCAACTCTTTGCTCCCGATCACCCAGCGTTCGACGACGTTCCCCCCGGGTTCGTCGAAACCAAATCGCTCGACGGCGAGTTCGCTGGCCTCGGGCTGACGTACGCCCAAGACATCGGCCAGCAACGTTCCGTCGAGCGTAAAGTCCTTGACAAAACTCGCGTACGATTTCTCGTCCTTCGGTAGAATAGCCTCGATCTTCTTCTCCGTGGATGCGATGAGTTTGGCCTTGAGCTTATCCCCCGTTAGCGCACCCCTGGGGAGTTGCTTGTCGGGAAACACACGCAGCGCGGCCTCGGGCTCGACTTGGAACGGCACCTCAACGAGATCCGGTTGCGGGGTTCCAAGCAGATGCTTCGCGAAAAATCGGTAGACGGCTTCGCGGCTCTCCTTGTTGTAGTTGTGGCCCGCGTCCACCTGATGCGTCTCGATATTGCCGCCCGCGCCGTACAACTCGTAGATTGACTTGATCGCCGGATACTCGATGCGCGGGGTCTCCGCGGTCCAGTCGCCCGTCGCCGCGATCATCATCATCGGACGCGGGGCCATCGTCGCGCCGATTTCCATGTTCGAATATCCAAGCCGGATCAGCGGCGCATTCTCGCAGATGCACCCGCCCTGCATGGTCGACGAGATCATGTTCACCGGCGCGGACACCGTCACGCGGTTGTCGACAGAGGTCAACGCGAATGTCTGCGTGCCGCCGCCCGAGGCCCCCGTGCAGCCGATGCGCGCCGGATCCACTTCCGGCAGGGAGAGGATGAAGTCTATCGCGCGAATGCTCGACCACAACTGCAAGCCGAAGGGGTGCAGGCCCCAGAGCAGTTCTTTCTGGTCCCTCCAGCGATGTTCGAGCTGCTGGCTGTCCACATAGCCCACCATGTCGTAGGTGAAGGCCGTCATCCCCATGCGCGCCAACGTGATCCCGCGCCCGGGCACTGAACAGGTGTCGGTGTCCTCGAGCCGGCCGTGTTCCCAGTGGCCGTGCGGCATGACCACGCCGGGTACTTTCGCGTCGTCCTTGCCCACGGGACGATACAAATTACCCGTCACGTAGAATCCCGGATGCGACTCGAAATAGACCTTCTCGACGGAATAGTCGTCGTACTGCACACGGCCAAATATCTTCGCGTTCAGCGGGGTCTTCTCTGGCAACGGCCACAGTCCGCAGCCTGCGAGCATGCGAATGCGGATGGTCTCCTTCGCCTCCTTCCACGAGTCCATGTCATACGGCGGCATCATGAAGATCGTGTCGGTGTGGTGCTCAACTTCGAGCCGCCGGTCCTGGGCGCCAAGGGGTTGATCGAAGACCCGCGAGGCCATGAAGGTCGCCTTCGGGTCGAACGTTTCATCAATACCCAGAGCCCCCGTAACGATCCCATCTCCGAATACTATCGGGCGACTACTTGGCCAAATACCCGACTGACCCAAGCGCACCCATTCGTAGGGACGCTGGTCCCTTCCACGCGGGACCTGTGCCGCCAAACGAGTTCCTTGAAATGTAACTACTGCCTCCGTGCCAGTCTTTGCCCAGGCCCAAACGTAGTAAGACTGATCAGATGGGACTCTTGCACGATCTGCGTCCCGGACCTCGAAGAAGTATGACGGAATCGATAACTCTGAACCTTGGGCGAAAGCCCCAACGCCAAGGCACGCCATCAGCACAATCCCTCGAACATACGTCATGGGTATTTCTCCTCAATGGTTGATCCCAAGGATACCCGTCGCCGTGGCGGAATGGAAACTCGGATCGGGCGGCAGGCGCCACGGCCATCCGGGTTCCCAATTCCAAAGAAATGTGTTGGCATTCGTACATGCCGCCTTGGGGAAAAGAGTAGATCACCCGGTCGGGGCACTGGACTGGATATCGGCGGCCTTTGGCGCAAGATTGCGTTTCTGTCCCGATCGGCGGGCATGGGGAAGGGACCGAAGGGCCGGGAGCGGTGCGATCGATTGTTTGTGGATGGGCCGGGCACCGAAAAATTCTGAGGCGAAGGGGATGTCATTGCGTGTATTTATCCGGCCAGGGCTTCGTTTTGGGCACGTGGATTTGATACGGCGAGGGCGATGAACGACGAACGCAAGACGGACACGCTTGTGGCGCTGGGCTTGGCGCTATTGGTCGCGGTTATTTACGCGCGGACGGCGAATTTCGGTTTTGTGAGTTACGATGACGACCGGTATGTAACGACAAACCCGCAGGTAGTGAACGGGCTCAGTTGGGCGGGCGTGGCATATGCATTCACGACCGGCGACGCGACGAACTACCTGCCGTTGACGTGGCTGTCCCACATGGCGATGACGCAGTTCTTCGGGTTGGCGGCGGGGGCGCATCACGCGGCGAACGTGTTGCTGCATTGCGCGAACAGCATATTGGTGTATTTTGTGTGGCGCAGGATGACGGGGGCCGTGATATCGAGCGCGGTCTTGGCGGGGCTGTTCGCGGCGCACCCGCTGGCGGTGGAGGTCACGGCCTGGGTGTCCGAACGGAAGGGACTCCTCGCCATGCTGTTCTGGCTGCTGTCGATGTGGGCCTACTTGCGGTACGCGGAACGGCCTTCCTGGCGCCGCTATTTGCCCGTGGTCATCTGCTTCGTCCTTGCGCTCTTGTCGAAGGCGTCCGTGCTGACGTTGCCGTTCGCGTTGTTGTTATGCGACTTTTGGCCGTTGGAGCGCCACGCTCGCGGCCCATCGGGTGCGACCGCGCGGCGGATTGGCATGCTCGCACTGGAGAAGCTCCCGCTCGTCGCCTGTGCGCTGCCTTCGGCGATCATGGCGCAGATCACCCAGCAGGCGAGCCCCGAGCGCCTCGCGACGTGGGAGCGAATTTCGTGGGAGTTCCGGTTCGAGAACGCGATTGTCTCCTACGCAGCCTATCTGGGAAAGGTCGTGTGGCCCACCCACCTTGCCGTTCACTATCCCCATCCGATGGGCGCGACGCCGGACTGGCTTGTGTGGACGATCGGCGGGGTCCTTGCCGGGGCGACGATACTGGCGGCGCTCCTAGCGCGCCGCGCGGCGTATGTGGCCACGGGGTGGTTCTGGTACCTCGGCACCCTGTCTCCGTTGATCGGGGTTTCCCAGATCGGCACGCATGCGATGGCGGATCGCTATATGTATGTCCCCATCCTGGGCCTGCTGACGATGGGCGTGTGGGGAGGGGCCGCGATCGCGAGACGCACGGGAGTGCCGATGCGCCTGTTCCAGGGCGCGGCCTTGGCGGTCATAGTGTCGCTGGGGGTCACGTCGTTCTTCCAGGCGGGCCACTGGCGGCGCAGCCAGGCGTTGTATGCACACGCGCTGGCGGTCACGAAGGACAATGCGAAGATGCATTTTTCGCTCGGCGCTGCGCACGCGAACGAGCGAAGCTACAAGCGCGCGCTACGAGAGTTGGAAGAAGCGGCGCGGATCGAGCCGCAGAACTGGCGCATTCGCTCGATCACGGGGTCAATCGCGATGTTGGCGAGAGAGTCCGACAGGGCGGCGTATCACCTTGCCGCCGCCTATCGCGCGAGGCGCTGGACGACGTTCCAGAGGGGACCTATGGGGGGCACATCGAGAGGGCCGCGCCGAGGCAGCCGCCGACACAGTAGAGCGTACGCTGGCGCATGCGTTTCGTTGACAATGGGCGCGTGACGGCGGCACAATCGGCTGATGGAGACGATATCGGGCCAGCAAGTGAGCGATCTATCGCCGGAGCAATTGCACGGCCTGGTGGCGATCGCGGTGTCTGTCGGGACGTTGTATTGTTTCTTGGGCTACCGGACGGCGAAATTCGTCATCGGGATGACGGGATTCTTGATCGCGGGGGCGGTCGCGTCGGTGCTGGTGGGGATTCTCACGGAGGGTCACCTCATTTCGGTGGCCATTGGCGCGCTGATCGGGGGCGCGTCGGGGGCAATGGCGCTCTTCTTCCTGTACCGCACCGGGGTCTTCGTGCTTGGCTTGCTCGGATCGACGCTCGCGTCCTATAACGTCCTCATCGATCGGCCCGAGACTTGGATTCCCTTCGCGATCCTGGGGTTGGGGGTAGCGGGAGGGGTGATCGCGCTATTGATCGAGCGGCCCGTGGTGACGCTGGCGACCTCGGCCATCGGTGCGTGGCTTGTGGTGTCGGGGGTGGCGTACTTTCTCCTGGGTTCGGCCTATCTTGGGGATTACGGCAAATCGCTCGAATCGAACGAGGCCACCGTGCTGCTTATCGCGTGGGCCGTGCTCGCGGCGCTCGGCGTCTTCGCCCAGTTCGTCACGCGGACGCGTCCGCCGTCGAAACCGGCGAGCTGAGGGGACGAGCGGCTAGGCGCCTTCGATGGGCTTGACTTGCCCGGTGGGGATGCCGTCGGGGCCGACCACCGTCTCTTCGGCCGGCGCTTTCTCGTCGAGCGATTCGTAGCTGTCTGCGGGGGCGGGCGCGTCGAGGCGAATGAGCATCGGATCCAGCGGGGCAATGTATAAAGGAAATTCGACGGGCCGGTTCGCGACCATGTCAATGCCCGACCCGTAGCCTTCGGTCAACTTGACCGTCACGCCCTCGCGGCGGAAATTGACCATGTAGAGGTATCCCGCGCCGTCATGTTCGACGTAGCGCGATTTCACGCCCTCGAAGGGATATCCGTAGGCCGTCACGAGACGCGGCGGGGTGGCGATATCCTTGCGGGCGATGGCGGCATCGACCATGCTCAAATACTCCTTGGGCTCGTCGCTTCCGCGAACCAGGAGCGTATCCCGGCTGACGGCGGCCACGGTATCCCTGGACTGGCCGTTTTCGTCATAGGGAATGGGTGTCCCGGCGCGAATGACCAGCCCGCCGGCGGTCACATAAGCATCGAATTCGGCGAAGGCCTTGGAATCTAGCGCGGGCATGCTTGCAATGATGAGCATCTTTAGTTTCGCGAGGGTCTCGGCGGTGCATCGATCCTCGGTGACGAACCCGACTTTCATGCCCATGAACGAGGTGCCCTCGTAGGCCCGCATCACGGAGGCGAGGTATGGCTTGCCGTCGTTCATGACTTTGGAGGCCTCGCTCCACAAGATGCCGATTTCGGGCGGGGCTTCCTGAAACGCCCGGAGGATGGCCGCCTGGCGATTCAATTCCGCGTGGGCGACCGCGAATCCGTCCATGGCGGGGGGATCGTCGAGCGTATTTTCCTTTCCAGGAGAGGGGGCGGGAAATACGAAACCATCGACCCCCTCGATGGCCCCGTCCCACAGCAGCGTGCGCATGTAGGCGGCGGAATCTGGCGGCGCGAGGAAGGGTTGATGCGGGGCGATGGGTTCCACATTGATGAGGGGGACTTCGGGTGCAAACGAGCGTTTTAGGGCGTACACGATGGAGGGCATTGGATAGTTCAAGGCGTATACAGGATGCACGGGCGACGCGACGGCATCGGTCCCGCCGAGGGGAAACGCCCGGGCGAGGGCCTGATGGTCGACCCCATCGCGGGACTCGCCTTGGGAAAACGTGCCGGATCCGTGAAGTACTTGGAGGGCGAGACCAGGGGCCGCCGTAGCCGCCTCATCGCGCAGATCCATCAGTTCGCGGGTCAATCGGTCCCGTTGGAATCGCTGCCAGTCGGCTTGATACGCGCCTTGATCGTAGTCGGGAGCGATGCGAATCTCGTCGAAAGACATGAACCTGGTAAGCCAGGCGCGATTGAGCACGAAGCGGTCGTCATATACCGCCATCACATGCTCTTGGAACGCCCGTTCCACATGCGCGCCGGCCATCGAAAATCGCGGATTCGCGGCGATCGCCAGCCCAAACACGATAGGTTTACCGCCGAAATAACCCGCGTAGGCCCGGATCGACTCTTGGGCGATTCGGAACGGGGTCTCTTGTTCATTTTCATTCGGAAGCGCGACTTGCGACGGGGAGTTCATGACGATCATGGTGTTGAGGTTTGCGGACCGCGCGGCCTCGAGCGGACTGTCCCACCGCGTGCGCAGGGTGTCAAGGGACGGCCCATTCGCACCGTAATCCGCGTCGAGAACGATCAGGTCGAGGCCGTAGCGCTTGGCCATATCGAGGACATTCGGGTCGTCTGGCGCTCCCCGAAGCCCGGCGAGAAATACCGGGTGGCCGGCGGCATAGAGGCCGCCGTCCCGGATGGCCAACCGGGTGCCCGGGGCGGGCGCTTCGACGCCGTCTTGTTTGTCCCGCGCGTCGAATGTAAGCCGTGCCCGGATGGAATCGGCTGTCTTCAACGCATGCGTGGCGGCGCGGTTGACGTATTGCCAATTCGCGCGATCGGCCGTCTCGGCGCGCGCCAGGAAGTCCCGCGCGATCGCGAGACGCTCGCGGAGACGCTCGACCGGCCCAAGATCCCGATTGACTGGCCCATCGATAAATGCGGCGAGTCGCTCGATTGCCGACCGGGCCGCGTCCAATCGTTGTTGGGTGGCGGTCGAGGAAAGTTTGGTCAGGGTCAGATTCGCCCACGCCATGTCGCGCTGGATGCTGTCATATAGGACGATGTCCAGACCGTACGGGCCATCTGGAAGCGCGGTGGCATCCCAAGTGAACCTGCAGGTGCTGCCGCCCTTCGGGAAGTCGAACTCCACCTCGCCGCGGTGGACGTTGGCACCGGCGGCATCCTCGACATTGAGCACCGCGCGGCATGGTCCGAGGTCAATCTGGGATTGGAAATCGCATTCGATGGACACGGAGTCCACGGAGGTTTGCATTTCCGCATACCGCGGAGTCATGGGCAGGTGCCGCCGGGAGTCGGTGGAAATTGTCCGAATCCGTACTTGGAACGACTCGGCGGGGGCGACCGTGGCGGGAATCGATTCAATCGGGGCGGCCTCGACGGTCCCCGGGGTCTCCGCAACGACCGCGGCGTTGGCCGATAAAAGAGCGACAAGCATCGCCCCCAATAATCTGTTGCCCATCATGAATCCCCAGACCATTTCGCCTGCATCGACCGTCCAGCCCGCATTGTAGAGGCGCATCGCCCGCGAGTCAAAGGCGCACATGGAAAACGCCGCGCCGCTGACGGGTGATGACAGCGCGGGCTTGAGGTTGCGGAACGCATGGACGGGGGCGGCATTGCCTCCGGCGCATGGAGATCGATGGCACCGGGCTCGTTACTGGATACCGCTTTCCCGTTGGCAGACCCACCGCTACGCGGACTGGGCCGTGGACGAAGGTCCGATTCACCCCCTAAATCCGCCTATCCGTCCCGTGGCAGGAGTCACCGAAGAGGACTTCCGCCCGAAATCGAGCATGCCGGAAGCCTGTACCACAAAGACTTATGCCTGTACTGTATTCGTGGGGTTGCCCAAATTGCGGCGATTGCCGCGGGCTAGGGCTTGGCAGGCGGCGCGGACGGCGGCAATGCGAGGGGCTTTACACCGGGGGGACGAATAGTTGGCGCCGAGGCACCTCCCTTTAATTGATCGCCGGCAAGAACCACCAGGACGTTAATTTTTTCCTGCGAGGGTTTTCCCTCGGAGATGATATCGAGCACCAATACGTCGCGGATGAGGCGGCTTGCGGGAGCGGGTCCCACGGTAAGGTCGAAGGTGACGGATTTACCGTCGTCCGAAGGGTGCGGCGTCACTTTGACGTCGGACTTCGTCGGTGCGATGGACTTGAACTCGATGGGGCCCTCGGAGACCACCCTAAACGCCGCGGGAACCGTTTGCCCGGCCTTGGCGTCGCGCACGACGACCTGGCGCGGCTCGATGGAGTAGGGTCCCTTTATGTCTGCCTTCGCATGTATCGTGAGGCGCTTCAAGCGTGGCAGGCCTGTCTCGATGGCGACGGTGGCACCGAAGGGCCCGATGGGGGCGTCTCCGGACAATTTCGCCGAGATCACGAACTCGCGTTTACCGGGTGTCTTCCATTCGGCCTCGGGCCGCAGCACCGAAGTGGCGGTGAAAAATCCCTCGGCGCCGGAAACGCGCACAGCGGCGAGATCGAAGGGCGCATCCTGGAGCTGGCGGACGATTATGGTCTTGTCGGCGGCCTGGCCTCGTTCGACTTGGCCGAAATCCAGGCTTGCAGGGTCCCATTCGATCTCAGGTTCGACCCGGGCGACGACATCGACCTTCACCTGGGGGTTCTCGGGATCGTTCGTGATGATGGTGAGGGTTTTGCGGCTTGTGAATTGCGGAATCCGGAACGGATCCACGGTCACCTTGATGGCGGTTTGTCCGCCTGGGGGCACGGTGGTGTCGACGGCCTTGCCTTGGGTACATCCGCAGGAAGTCGACACTTTGCTGATGACGAGAGGAGCGGTGCCGCGATTAAATATGGC
The DNA here is from genome assembly GCA_947486375.1 of Candidatus Hydrogenedentota bacterium. Classification (GTDB taxonomy): domain Bacteria; phylum Hydrogenedentota; class Hydrogenedentia; order Hydrogenedentales; genus CANKTP01. The sequence goes on from CANKTP010000056.1 coordinate 21,900, forward strand.
GAACTCGCCTTCACCGGGAGCGTCGTTGGGAATGGGTCCCATGTCGTACAGGGCGGTCGCGGATTCGATTCTGGGGGAGCCGGTCTGGGCGGGCGGCGTGGCCGAGGTCACCGGCGCCGTCGAGCCGGCGGTGGGGGTCGAGGCGGCAGGCTCCTGGGCCGGAGCGGGAGCGCCCCCGGGGGCCTTGTCCTCGCCGCATCCGGCAAGGGAGATGGCGGCGAATGCGAGTCCCGCAACTGCAAGCAACGCGGATCGCCGTGTAGGAAAGCGAAAAATCATGGGAATTCTCTCCGAATAAAAAGAAAACACCGGGCCTGTTCGATCTAGACCCGGTGAGGATACACGTGACAACAAGGTCAGCCGATGCGTTAGCGCAGCCAGCCGCAGCCGGGGCTTAGGCCCTGCCTAACACCCGGTGTCGAGAAATTTGCAGGAGATATCGATCCCGAAGAATTTTTCGAGGCTCGACAAGGTGGCAAGAACCTGATTGACGATATCGAGGACGATCTCGGCGCTCTGCGCCTGCGCTGGTTTCGTTACGGCCCGAATATGCATTTGGAAACCCTCCTGACGGTGTGCGGCGCTTGGCCACTCCCTAGCGTTTACGGCGAAGCGCCGAATCTGTCCGGAGTATAGTCCGGGGCATTCGAGTTTGCAAGAAGACGAATTGACTCATCAGAAAAGTATCCGAAGCGCATTCGTTGCCTCATGAAGAGAAAGTATCCGAAATAGATTGGATACCTTGGGACAACTAAGCTCCTCCCGGAATGGGAGGTAGCGCCATGAGGCTCACGATGACGGAACGAAAGGCA
>CANKTP010000057.1 GCA_947486375.1 Candidatus Hydrogenedentota bacterium
ACAGTGGACGAAACGGTGGCCAACATGCTCCAGGACACTGTCCCGTTGACCAAGTACGCTGTCGAGAGCCGGTATCCTGACGATATCCAAAGCCTATCGCGGGCGGACGCGGAGATGGCCTTGATCTTGGCGCGAAAAATTCGCGAGGTAGTATTGACCGCGTTGGGGCGACAGACGTGAAACCGATTGGAGAGACACGCGATGATGCACCATAGCGAGGGGTTCCTGGCAATCGTCAAGGACGCGAAGTCGCGCGTCCGCGAATGTAGTGTTGGAGACGTTCACGCATGGCAGGCCTCGGCCCGGCCATTTGCGCTGGTGGATGTCCGTGAAGAGAGCGAATGGGCCGCGGGCCATCTCCCCGGCGCGATTCATCTGGGCAAGGGGATCATCGAACGGGACGTTGAGAAGACGATTCCGGATCGAGATGGCGAAGTAGTGCTCTATTGCGGCGGAGGATATCGGTCGGCGTTGGCGGCGGACAACCTGCAAAAAATGGGGTACACGAACGTGATCTCGATGGACGGCGGGTTCACCGGATGGAAAAACGCGGGACATACTGTAGCGACCGATTGATATCCCGCGAATTTTGGCAAGTACCCGGAAATGCCCTGGTTCGCTATACTACGGCGGCATGAATGCCGCGTCCGCGCACGCTCGCACGAACGTATTTGAACCGTTCATGGACTCATGGCCAATCCGATCCTTCAATCCCGCATATTGACGCTGGTCTTCAGCGACCTGGTGGACTCGACTTTGCTCAAGACGCAACGAGGCGACGCCGCCATCGAGGCGTTGATGTCCCGCCACGCGGCCCATGTCAAGCGGATTTCCGCCGAGTGCAGCGGGCGCGTCATCAAATGGATCGGGGACGGCTGCTTCCTCACCTTTGAGACGTCCTCCTCCGCCGTGTTGTTCGCGTTGCGCCTGGAAATGGCGCACGCGGAAGAGCCCGATCTCCCCGGCGTCCGCGTCGGCATTCACATGGGCGAGGTCACCGAGATTACCGGCGACCACGGCGCACCCGACATCGCCGGCCTCGCGGCGGACATCGCGTCGCGCGTCTGCGGCCTCGCGGGGCCCGGCCAAATACTGATGTCCTCGGCGGTCTACGACAGCGCGCGCCAGCGCATCAGCGTCGAGACGCTCGGCAAGCCGATCCTCTGGCAGGCGCACGGCACGTACTCCGTCAAGGGTTTCGACAAGGAAATTGGCATCGGCGAGGCCGGCGTCGAGGGTCTCGCGCCGATGACCGTCCCCGCGACGGGCGACAAGGCGAGGCTCGTGCGCCGCCCGCCCAATCGCAGGCGGCATCTGGCCGGGCTGGCCTTGGGCGCGGCTGTCGTGCTCGCGCTGCTGGGCGTGGCCTACTTCGCCGGCGGGTCGAGGAACAGGAGCGCCAGCCCAACGGACGCGACCGACCCCATCACGTCGCTGGCGGTGCTGCCGCTGGACAATCTCATGAACGATCCGGAGCAGGACTACTTCGCCGACGGGATGACCGAGGCCGTGACGGCCGAGTTGTCCAAGATCCGCGCGCTCAAGGTCATATCGCGAACCTCGGTGATGCGGTACAAGGACACGATCAAAACCGCGCCCGAGATCGCGAAAGAACTCGGGGTGCAGGGATTGATCGAGGGTTCCGTCATGCGGGACGGGAACAAGATCCGCATCACGGTCCAGTTGATCGATGCCCGCACCGACGCGCACCTCTGGGCGGAGACCTACGACGGCACGCTCGACAATGTATTTGAGTTGCACAGCACCGTCGCACTGGCCGTCGCGAACGAAATCCGGGCGACGGTCACGCCGGACGAACGCGCGCGGATTGCGCGAGACGTGCCGGTAAATCCGGAGGCGTATGAATTCTACCTGCGGGCGATCACGGACAACGACGGCACGCTTTCAGGATTTATGCGCGCCGCGGCCAACCTCGACCAAGCCCTCCGGATTGCGCCCGATTTCGCCGAGGCGTGGGGCGCGAAGGCGCGCGCGATGCAGAACGCGGGCGCGCGTTCCTCCGGTGCCAAGGCGGATTACATGCGCCAGGCCAACGACGCCGTAAACCGGGCGCTCGACCTCGCCCCAGACGACGCGTTCGCCCGCTTCATGAGCAGTGGCCTCGCATTAAACCTCAATCTGGATTGGGAAAAGGCGGCTGCCGAGGCTACCCGCAGCGTGGAATTGAACCCAAATTTGCCGGAAGCGCATATTGCCCTCTCAATGGTGGCGATGATGGCCGGCGACATCGCGACCGCGCGCGAAGCGTCCTTGAAAATCGTCGAATTGGACCCTCATTCGGCATGGAATCGGGGCGTGGCTGCGTTAAACCTTACCCGCATAGGCGATCAAACCGAAAGTCTGCAAATTTATGATGCGCTTCTCGCCGAGTATCCGAATAACCTGTCCGGGGTGAGCGGCCGTACCACAGCGCTTACCCGGATGGGCCGGTATGAGGACGCGATCGCCGCAGCCGTCCGATTCGACGAACTGGCAGGCGGAACGGGGCAATCTCGCATGGGTTTGGCGGTGGCACTCGGATTCGCCGGCAGGGCTGGCGACGCGCGGAGGATCGGCGGACCTTTCCTGTCGGGCAAGCAGGATGAGACAGTGACGGAGGTTGTTATCGCCGAGTACTACATATCGATTGGCGAAACAGAGCTGGCGCTGGATTCCTTGGAGAAAGCGATGGACCCGCCCGATGTCATCATCGTTCACCTCGTGCGGATGGATCCGTTCGTCCCGGGCAGCGCGACGGCGGCGGCATGGGCCCCAGTGCTGGAAAGCCCGCGGTTTTGGAAACTCATGGACCGGATGAATTTCCCGCCGTTTCCGCCCGGTCATCCCGGGTACGAACTCGAACAGCGTTGGCTCGCGCAGAAAAAGGCCGCGGCGGACGCGAACGCGCCCGGGGAAACACCGACAGGCAAAGGTCGATGAATCGAGCGGGTTTCGATGTCGATCACGCCCGGCATTCCATACAACCTGTTGACCTAAAACATCTTGGAGCGGCACCCGCTGAAAACGGCCGGTCAGCAGTGATGTCGTATGCGCATGGATACGAACGCCAACTTTGGCAGTCGACTGCCAAGATAAAAAGTTCTTGGCAAACTTGGTTATTTTGGATATAATACACATACGAACTAATTTCGAGAATCGGGGTTTTATCATGTCGGGCTGACATGTAATACCCCCCGAATTGATTAAGGCTGACGATGTAACCGGGTCCCGGGATGCTTGAGTTTGGACGGCGAGCCGTCCAAACTATCCGCATCTGAAGACGAAAACCGAGAAGGAGTCGAGGCTATGGCAAGCGCGAACGCGAATGCGGCGAAAGACAAGGCGATGGAGCTCGCGGAATCGTCCCGCGATTCCGACTGGAAGTTTCCGAGTTTTACGGCGGAGATGTTCCGCGGAAACTTCCGATGGGACCTCCTGCACAGTTTCCCGGAACAGTCCGCGGAAGACAAGCGCATCGGGGACGAGTTTATTGAGAAGCTGAAGGGCGTGCTCGACACGCATGTGAACCCCGACGAGATCGACCGCACGGGCGAGTATCCGCAGGAAGCGATCGAGGCGCTGGCCGCGATCGGTCTTTTCGGCATGACGATCGGCAAGGAATACGACGGCCTCGGGTTCAGCAAGACGAACTATTGCCGCGTGCTGCACTTCCTCGGGAGTTACTGCCACAACACGGTGACGTGGGTCTCGGCGCACCAGAGCATCGGCTGCCCCCAACCGATCAAAATATTCGGAACGGACGACCAGAAGAAGCGCTTCCTTCCCCGCCTCGCGAAGGGCGCCATTTCGGCATTCGCGTTGACCGAGCCCGAAGTCGGCTCGGATCCCGCGCGCATGGCCACCACGGCGACGCCCTCGGACGACGGCAAGTTCTACCTGCTGAACGGCACCAAGCTTTGGATCACCAACGGCACGCGTTCCGAGTTGCTGGTCGTCATGGCCAAGACGCCCCCGAAGATCGTCAACGGCAAGGAACGCATGCAGATCAGCGCGTTCATCGTCGAGACGAACTCGCCGGGCTTCGAGGTGAAGCACCGCTGCCATTTCATGGGCCTCAAGGCCATCGGCAACGGCGTGTTGACCTTCGACAACGTGAAGGTGCCCGCTGAGAACCTCATCGGAAAACCGGGCGAGGGTCTCCGGATTGCGCTGACGACGCTGAACACGGGTCGCCTCGGATTGCCGGCGGCGGCGGTGGGCGGCGCGAAGGCGATGCTGCGCGAGTGCGAGACGTGGATTAAGGACCGCATCCAATGGGGCGTGCCCATCGGGAAGCACCAGCACATCGCGAAGTTCTCGGCGAACATCGCGGCGGACACGCTGGCGATGGAGGCCCTCGTGTGGCTGTGCTCGAGCTGGGCGGACAAGGGAAATGCGGACATCCGCCTGGAAGCGGCCGCGGCGAAATATTTCTGCACGGAGAAGTCGTGGCAGATGATCGACGACTTCGTGCAAGTGCGCGGCGGCAAGGGATACGAGACCTCGGCCTCGATGTATAACCGCGGCGAACGGCCCATTCCGGCGGAACGCTGGTTGCGTGACGCGCGCATCGGCCGCATTTTCGAGGGCTCGACCCAGGTGATGCACCTGATCATGGCCCGCGAGGCGATGGACACCCACTTCAAGCTGGTGATGCCGTTGCTGAAGCCAGACCCCAACAACAAGAAGAGCAAGTTGCAGCTCGTAATCGAGGCGGCGAAGTTCTACACGCGGTGGTACCCGAAATTGTACCTGCCGTCGGTGCAGACCTACAACGTCAACTACCTAAGCCCGGCAAACCAGGCGCACCTGCCGTGGATCGAGAAGACCACGCGGCGCGCGGCGCGGGTATTGTTCCACACGATGGCCAAGTACAAGGAACAGCTCGAGTACGAGCAGGTCATCCTCGGGAATTTTGTCGACATCGGCGTGGACATTTTCACGATGTCGGCGCTATTGGCCTTCGTCGAGCACAAGCTCGCGAAGAACCCCAGCGACCAAAGCCCGCAGGAACTGGCAAACCTGTTCTGCAAGAACGCCAAGGCCCGCATCGAGGCGAACTTCCGCGCGGTGAAGAACAATCACAACACCGAGTTTGCCAAGGTGGCCGACAGCCTGATGGACGGCGACTACCGCTGGATGTATTCGGACATCTACAACGGCATCCATCCGCACTGGAAGAAAATGGAAGCCGAGAACGCTTACGAGGAAGTCTCCGCGAAGTAAAGTCGGCTTCCAAGATACTCAGCAAACTGCCGGGGCGACCTCTCTCAATGGGGCCGTCCCGGTTTCTTTCGTCCCAAGTCCTGCGCAACGAGGAAGGGTTGCCGATTTTCCCGCGACGCATTCTTACGAGCCCCTCATATGCCCGAAGGCCGTGCGGATTTCGAATCCCACCCCGATGCTTGGCGTCCCTCCGCCGGACAAAACTTGCGCCGTCGATGCCTTGGGGAGCGTCGCGCCGTCGTTCGAAGCCGTACTTCGCCATCCGCGCTGCGCTCGACACAGACCAGGCTACGGCCGCGCTACGTTGGGAAAAATTCAATGCCGATGGCTCGTCCGCGACAGGCGAACTCGCCTTTGACGTAATTCCCGACGGGGCCATGCGCGACTATGTTGTCGATGCGGGGGCTTTGCCGGAGTACCGGGGTCGGATTCGGCGAATCTCGGTGCTTCCGCGAGCGGCGCCCGAGTCAAAGAAGCGGGTGGTTATCGAATCAATCGGGCGATCGCGCGAATATACTTTCAGGAATACCGCGATTCGGCGGGGTGTGCGGCTTCAGCGATTCGACAAGGGCTGTCCTGCGGAATTCCCGCACGGCTTTCGGTCTCCCGAACTTTTGCAAAGAGGTTTCCGTGCGGTGTACGCTACCGCAGGGAGAAGCGATTCGAATGCCCGCGCGGTTGTTGAGGGGCACCCAGGGAAATCAATATGAACGATGAAGTCGAGGCGAATCCCGTTTCGTCGGAAGTCCAGGAACCTGCCAAGCGATCGAGGCTTGTCACGTGGCTTGCGATTGGGTTTGGCTGCATAAGTGTCCTTTCGGGGGCTGTGGTATTCCGTGCAGGATACACAGGATACATAAGCGTTGAACCCGTGTACTATGGATCAGGCCATATTGAGGATCGGCGCGAAACCATTGTACTGGGGGCGATTCTCATTGCGGCCCTAAGCGCGTCCTGTGGAATCTTGCTCGGTCTCCTGGCGATGACTCGGCACGCTCGCCGGGGGGCGAAGCGATCGATCGCCTTGTCGTTCGCGGGGGCCGCATTGATGGGAGTTGGGACTTCTCGACTTTCTTTCGTCGAGTTGGAAATGCCACGAGGAGAGCCGTACGTAGGTATGCGTACCATCGTAGACGCGGAGCGCGAGTTCTTCGACGGCTGCCTTCTGAACTCGGATGGCCAAGGGCCATGCGACTATGCCACGATAGACCAGCTCGCGAAGTCCTTCGGTATCTTAAACAAATTGTCTGAACTTGGATATGATCGGAATGGCTACGATTTCGTGCTCGAGGTGGTACTGGGCGATGCAAGGACTCCCCCCTCGTATACCTGCGTAGCCGTCCAGAACCCGATTATCTACCCCCAAGTCAATTACGTTAGGGAACTTTGCGCGTGTGGGGTTCTTTCATACTACGCCGATCAGACAGGCGTAATCAGGGCTACTACCGATGGCGAACGCCCGAACGCCAACTCCCAGCCGTGGCCATGAGATAATCGCACGGGCCCGCGTGGGTTTGATTCCCAGCCGCGCCTTTGCTACGCTCCGCACGTCGTTTTTCGCGGGGCGATTCCCCGAAAACGCGTTACGCCGCTGGCCCAAGCCCATTTGCATGGCCCGGCTCGAAGTCTCGGCGGCACGGCGGCTGGTTTCGCGGGTCTTTCCGGACCGGTGGCACCCCTCCCCGTAGCATGTAACAAACCCTTAACCCTTTGTCTGTACCCCGTGTGCAGCGTCCTAGCGGATTCTTCCCAATGCCAAAAATACTCGTGTTGGACGGCCTCAGTGACGAGGGGGTCGAAATCTTCCGGGCAACGCCCGGGTTCGAGGTCGACGTCAAGGCGCCCATGAAACCCGCCGAGTTGGCCGCCGTCATCGGGCAATATGACGGCCTCGTGGTGCGCAGCGCGACGACCGTCACCGCAGAAGCGCTCGCCAAACCCGGCAACCTCAAGGTGATCGGCCGTGCCGGCGCGGGCGTCGACAACATCGACAAGGACGCCGCGACCAACGCCGGGATCGTCGTGATGAATACCCCGGGTGGCAATACCATTTCGACTTGCGAGCACACCTTCGCCCTTCTCCTCGCTCTTTGCCGCAATGTGCCCGCCGCCCACGCATCGATGATGGCGGGCCGCTGGGACCGCAAGAAATTCATGGGCGCGGAACTGTTTGGCAAGACCATCGGCGTCGTCGGCGCCGGGCGCATCGGCGGCGCGGTCGCCAAGCGGGCCCTTGCGTTCGAGATGAAAGTGCTCGTCTTCGATCCCCTGTTGACGCAACTCAAGGCCGAGGCCCTCGGGGTCGAACTGGTCTCGATCGACGACCTCATCGTCCGCTCCGATTTCATCACGGTCCACGCCCCGAAGAGCGAAAAGACGAACAACCTGATCGGCGCCGCGCAGCTTGCGCGAATGAAGCCCTCGTGCCGAATCGTCAACTGCGCCAGGGGCGGCATCATCAACGAAAACGACCTCGCCGAAGCGCTGCGGAACAAGACGATCGCCGGGGCCGCGCTCGATGTCTACACCGCCGAGCCCCTCGAGAACAATCCCTTCCTCGGCCTGGACAACATCATCACCACGCCGCACCTCGCCGCCTCGACCGACGAGGCCCAATTGACCGTCGCGGTGGATATCGCGCACCAGATGGTGGACTACCTGACCACCGGGGCCATCCAGAACGCCGTGAACGTCCCGAGCCTCGACGCGGAAATGCGCGCGAAGTTGGGGCCTTATCTCCACCTCGCAGAGAAACTCGGCCGTTTCCAGTCCCTGTTTATGAAGGGCCGCCCCTCGCGCCTCGAGATCGACTATTGCGGCGAACTCGCGTTCACCGACACCTATCCGATCACCTCGGCGATCCTATGCGGGTTCCTTGCCCCGATGGTCGATACGGTGAACATGGTCAACGCCCCGGCATTGCTGCGTGAACACGGCATCACCTGCAACGAGACGCGCTGCCCCGACGCCTCGGATTATTCGTTCCAGATCAAGGTGCGCGTCGTGACCGACAAGGAAACGGACATGGTCGCGGGCACCCTGTTCGGCGGCGACGATCCGCGCATTTGCGCGATCAACGATACCCGCATGGACGCGGTGCCCGACGGCTGGGTGGCGATTTGCATCAACGACGACAAGCCGCTGGTAATAGGCCGCACGACGACCATCATCGGCGAGGCGGGCGTCAACATCGCCAACATGACCCTTGGCCGCGACGAGGCAGGGGGCCATGCGCTCGCCCTGATTAACCTCGACAGCCCGCTCGACGCCGCGACCCTCGCCAAGCTCGAGGCCGTGCCGCATGTCAATGAAGTACGATTGATGAAACTTTGATACCATTTCGCCGCGCAATGACCGGCGCCAAGCGTCTTGAACGGCCCCACGGAGAAGAAAATGAGCCAGTATAAATACATCAAGGTCCCCGCAGGCGACAAGATTACGACGGTTCCGGGCCAGGGGCTCCAAGTTCCCGATCGCCCCATCATCGCATTCATCGAAGGCGACGGGATTGGGCCCGATATTTGGCGCGCATCGCAATACGTATTCGACTCCGCCATCAAGCACTGCTACGGCGCGAAGCGCGAAATCGCCTGGATGGAGATTTACGCCGGCGAGAAGGCCAACGGCATCGCAGGCACCTACCTGCCCGACGAAACCCTCGAGGCCGTGCGGGACTACCGCATCGCCATCAAGGGGCCCTTGACGACCCCCGTGGGTGGCGGGTTCCGCAGCCTCAATGTCGCCATGCGCCAACAGCTCGATCTCTTCGCGTGTGTCCGCCCCGTCCGGCACTTTGCCGGCGTGCCCAGCCCCGTGAAGAACCCCGAAAAGATAGACATGGTCATCTACCGGGAAAACACCGAGGATGTCTACGCCGGGTACGAGCTCAAGGAAGGCACGCCCGAGGCGAAGAAGCTAATCGAGTTTCTCGATCGCGAATACGGATGGAAAATTGCCGGGGACTCGGGCGTCGGCATCAAGCCCATCAGCAAGACCGGGTCGAAACGCCTGATTCGCGCCGCGCTTAACTACGCCATCAAGAACAAGCGCAAGTCGGTCACCTTCGTCCACAAGGGCAACATTCAGAAGTACACCGAGGGGGCCTTCAACAAATGGGGCTACGAATTGGTGAAGGAAGAGTTCTCGGACGTGGCGGTCGGTTGGGACGACTGCGCCGGGAACCCCGGCGACAAGATTCTGGTGAAGGACGCCATCGCCGACATCTTCCTGCAACAAATCCTGACCCGGCCCGACGAATTCGACGTCATCGCCACGATGAACCTCAACGGCGACTACATCAGCGACGCGCTTGCCGCGCAGGTCGGCGGCATCGGAATCGCGCCCGGGGCGAACATCAATTATGAAACGGGCGCGGCGGTTTTCGAGGCCACGCACGGGACGGCGCCGAAGTACGCGAACCTCGACAAGGTCAATCCGAGTAGCGTGATCCTGTCGGGGGTGATGATGTTCGAGTATCTCGGCTGGCAGGAAGTGGCGGACGCCATCACGCGCGGGATGATCAAATCGATCGAGAAGAAGCGCGTGACCTACGATTTTCACCGGCAGATGGACGGGGCGACCCTGCTCAAATGCAGCGAGTTCGGCCGGGAAATTGTCGATAATTTCTTAACTGCCTAGAAGTCCGGCCCATCCGATCGTCGCGATCTCTGACGTTGGATGATCGCAATGGCCGGATGGGCCGGATAAAGTTCACTCCCATCCCAGGGACTTGAACCCGGGGAACTCGGTCGACGCCTAGCGGGGCGGCCTCATTCGCGCCAGTATACCTTCCTCGGCTGGAGCCGGGACGCCCCCATTTTGAGGGCCGCGCACACCACCAACAACGCGATGAGATCGCCCGTTCTGCGCGCGGGATCATTCCCGTTCGTAGTCGCCGCTGAGAAGTTGCATCCCTCGCCCTCGCCCTCGCCCTCGCCCTCGCCCTCGCCCTCGCCCTCGCCTTCGCCCTCACCTTCGCCTTCGCCTTCACCTTCACCTTCACCTTCGCCTTCACCTTCGCCTTCGCCCGGAAGCGCAAAATTCGCCACCAGTGTCCGATCCGCTGCAAGGACAAACCAATAGATCGGCTCGGTACTCACCTCAACGCCGTCCTCGGTCCAATTTGCAAACGTAAATCCTTCGTTCGCGATCGCCGTGACGCTCACGTTCGAGAGATCGTCGAAGTCGCCATCGCCCGAGGTGGTTCCGCCGTCGACCGGCAACGCGCTGGTGGCGACGCTCCAGGTCGGCCCCACGATGCCTGGGTTTGTGACCGCCAGTTCGTACGTCTTTTGCACGTCACCGGCATTCCCGTCCATCGAATGAATCGTGAACGTAAAGAGCCCGTCGACCGTCGGCGTGCCGGTCAACACCCCCGCGACCTCGTCGAAGATCATTCCATCCGGAAGCGCGCCCTCCACCGTTGTCACGATCGGGAAAGTCCCCCCAATGACCACGGACCGGTCGACATACGGGACATCAAGCTCGCCCGCTTGAAGGTGATCGATGAGCCCGATTTGTCCCGCCGGATCGAACCCGGCCATCTGCGCGCCGATGTAATCGCCCACGACGACCGTGTCGGCGAACTCGTTCGTGCCGTGGAGATCATCGGGGCCCACGTTGTCGCACAGGGCTTCGCCGGTTTCCTCGTCTATCGGCCCCGCGTACTCGTAGAAATCGTAGCGCCGTGTGATGATCTCGTCGCCTTCGGGGAGTTCTTCGGGTTCGCTTTCCAATTCCCCGTTCGCGCCGCCGGCCGCCTGGTTAAATTCCCGCTGGAGTAGCTGCCACTCCACCTCGACCTCATCCGGTTCGCCGTTCCGCCAGTTTTCGTCATCGGGATCGTCCGGATCGTCTGACACGAGATCCCGGAGTTCGACGAAATTGGAGTTATGGGATTCCGTGCGAGTAGCCTTGACCCACATGGGTTCGCCGAACTCGAGCACAGGGACTTCCGGCACGGGAATAATCACGGCCTGGACCTGGGCAGGCACCGCGCCAACGGGCGGGATATAGTTAAACGACGGTGTCGAGATATTGACTTCGCCGCCGAAGACTAAATTTCCCGCCCCGTCATCGACAAGCCAATGGTAGTGAACGGCCGTCAGCGCCCTGTAGAATCCGGCGCCAAAATGCTCGCCGCCGAAATTCACCGAGGGATCCACGAACTGGTGGCCATCGGTGGGCGCGATTGGCCCGGATGGGATTGCCGTGTATGCCGCCCACGAACCGTCCGGGTTCTTCGAGCTTTCGTAGCGAATGATTACCCTCGGGTGCGCCGGGTCCGAGTTGTCCTCGGATATATGCGGCGTCCCATAGTGGTTCCAATCGTAGGTATACGTAACGTCCGTGCTGTGGGCGTCCTCGATCTCGATCTCGAAGCCATGGCATTCCTGACCGGTGTCGTTCACCGTGTCAAAGTTATTGAGGCTGCCGTACGCGGTATCCGCATGCGCGGCGAAGGGCGCGGCAATGGTTGCAGTCGCCAACAAATAGACCAACGTGAGTCGTCTCATGGATGCGTCCTTCGGTAAAAATCGGGGTAATCGGCGAACGATTTCGCCGCGAACATTTCGGAATAGGCGGTTGCGCTTTCGCGCACCGTTCGCGCCGGGCTGAACTCAACGCTTCATCAGGTATCGTCTCCGATTCGAAAGTCGAACCGGACCGCTCGCGGTCCGATGGGGCCCGGAAAATCGCCGAAGCCTTGATCTACTTCCGCAAGCGCGATGCCGAATCTCCCGAAAGACGCACATCGGGATAGCTACCCCACGAAAGGGCGTTTATGCCTGTCCTCAATTGGGAGTGGAAAGGGTCAGTCAAGAAAAATATGGGTGGTCGCGGACACATCTGCTCCGGATCGCGACAACTCCGCGCAGAATGTTGGAGTCCAACGCATGGACCACGGATGCGGGGATACGGCGGAACGGGCCGGGGCGCTACGACGCGGTGGTGCCTTGGCAGGGGTCACGGCGCAGATGCGGCGACCCCACCCTATCTCAAGAACGCAAATACACGAGCCGGATCCCGCCGTCCTTCCACGTCCACGCGAATTTGGGCACGGGCCATTGCCGGATCAGGAGATTGATTGCGGTGCGCACGGGGATGTCCCGCATGACGACGGGATTGACGGGAAGTTTCTCGAGCCCCCGATCCGCCGTCACCGTCACCCCCAGCTGCGCGGACAGGGTGGCGAGCGCGCTGGCCAGTGTCACCGGGCCTTCCGCCGCCTCGAAGCGCGTGCTGTCCTTCGGCGGCGCGGGCAAGGACACGTTGACCTTCGCATCCAGCCGCTCGCGGGCGGCCGCGTCGAGGCCTTGCTCGTTGGTCAGCAGGTCTTGCTTCGAGACGTTGTCGACTGACCGAATGAACACGTGGCCCGAGTCGCCCTCGACCGCGACGGTCTCGCGCGAGATTCGCGCCGACTTGCACAACGCGTCCAACACCTCGCCCAAGGGAGCGTCCGCGAGGATCACCTCGCCGCTCAGCGTATCGGCCACGGCGTTATCCGCGACCAACGTGACGCCAAGGGTATGGCCGAGCAACGCAAGGGCGTTGTAGAGCGGGATGTCGGATCCGAAATGAAACGTCGTCTTCCGCGCCGCAAGCTTCGAGTCCACCGCCTCGCCAAGGGTGAAGTCCGCGAGCGTCGTGTAGGCCGGCTCATCGGAAGGATAAAGAAAGTTGTAATGCTTGCCCCGCGACACCTTGCACGAGGCCGCCTCCGCCAGGGCATCGGTGATTTCGTCCCAGTCGTCCTTGCCGAAATCAAAGGGGCCCGCCATCCGCGAGGCGATGCCGTTCATCAACACAATGCCCCCGCCCTTCGCCTCGGCCGCCTGGCGCGCCACGAAGGACAACGGCCCCTGGTCAAGGTGTAGCGTGACCTTCCCGCGCTTGGGCTTCGACGCCTTCCGCTCCCCCCGGTCTTGGGCGGCGGCGTGGTCCGCCACGGCGAAGCACCCGAGGAAGAGCGCCACGAACAATCCGAAGTATGTTTTCAATCAGGGTCCCTTTCGATGACGCGCCCGGCCACCCGCATCAAAACACAAAGTATTCCTCGACCGGGCCCCGGAAACATCGGGGACACAGCGTCGATCCGTCCTTCGTCCGATTTCGCGAGGCGTCCGCCACGCAACGGTAACAGCACGCGGCCTTGCAACGCGAACACACCAGGCCGTGCGCCGGATCGAGATCGGGGTTCTCGCGGACCCTGCCGTCGTATTTGCCCTTGGGCCACGAGGGCCGCAGGAGGTGCTTCCCGCACTGCACACAGTTCGACGACAGGTCTTGCGATTCGTAGGCGTTCGCAAGAATCCATTGCGGCGGGCGGACATCCATCGCGAAGGTATGGCTCGCGTCGCACCCGGGACACCGGTATTCCGCAAGCGGTCGGCCCACGATCGACGGCCTCACGCTCACCACTAGGCCCATCTCGGTCAACGACATCGGCACGAAGTCGACCGCCCGGATTTCGAGGTCGCGGCGGCACACGGTACACGGCATCGCCCGGACGACCGCGTCGCCCGCCGCCGCCGAGCGCCCTGCGCGAATCCGGCCCCACACCGCCGCGAGGACCAAAAGCAGGATGCATAGAACCGCGAACGAGCCCGCGAGGACCAGCGCAATGGACAGGTCCTCATTCGGAATGGGCATTGGCGTTGTCCTTCATGGTTCCCGGGTAAGCGCCCGGAAAGTATAGCACTCGTATTCCGCGCCACGGCGGCGCAACGCGCCGATTGACCCTTCCTCGATCCTCTCCATCCCTCGTGCTGCCACCCGTTCGCATCCGATTTTCCTTCGCAGAATTCCGGGGTGTAGTTCTTTGCGATCTCTGTGTTCTTTGAGGCCATTCTTTGACTTGATTGATTGGCCTCAAGGAACACAAAGATCACAAAGAAGTTGCCGAACGGGTTGACATGGAGGTTCGACCTTTGGTTGCGGCTATGCCGCGCTGTGTTCCTTGCCGTTCAATCCTTGTTCCGTCCCCTCCGTACCATCGCCTCTCTTACGCACATTTCCGCAAACGCGGGAACCGGCGCAAAATTCCGCGGATATAATGAACTGGCCATCCCCAACTCCACTACAATAGGAATTCGCCGATGAAAACCCCGAGTCCCGTGACAATCGCCGCCATGTTGGCATTTCTCCTCCCGCTCGCCGCGGCCGGAGAACGATTCGAGGCCTTCGATCGAGACCCGGGTTGGGATGGTCTCCACAATCGCTCCGAGGCATTCGCGCCTCGCGAGTTGCGGCAGGATTTCGGCTACCGTCCCGCGAGCGCGCCGAACGATGCCGCCGTCGGCGGGACCGTCACCCCCGACGGACACGCGGCCTACTACGCCAAGGCCATCCCGGATAGGACCTTCGGCGATCCCGTGTCGGCCTCGGGGACCATCGAGATTCCTCCCGGCCCCGGCAACACGCTCCTCGGCTTTTTCAACGCCGGGACCGTCAACGAGTGGCGCACTCCCAACAGCATCGTCTTCCGCATCAACGGGAGGGGCGACGTGTTTCATGTCCACGTCGAGTACGCGACGGCGAAGTGGCGCGCCGGGGCCAGCGTAATCGGACGATACGACAAGCAAGCGGACCGCGTTTACCCCGTCGAGATTCCCGGCGGCGGCGTCCACCGATGGTCGATCGTCTACGACCCCAATGGACAAGACGGCGCTGGGACGATCACCGCCGAATTCGACGATGCGAGCGTGACCTTTCCTTTGTCGCCCGGACACCGGGACGACGGCGCGACCTTCAACCGCTTCGGGATTCTGAATACGGTCAAGAGCGTCGACTCCCCCGGCGAATTGTGGATTCGCGACCTGGCCATTGACGGCGAGTCCGTCGATCTCGCCGCCGATCCCGCGTGGGAGGGCGTGAACAACCGCGCGACGTATAGGACGAACGAGGTGCGTCCCCGTTTCGACTTCGGATTCAGCGCAACCCGATTCGCCGGCGGCGACGCCCCCGGGGAAATCGGCGGGCTGTTCTTCCGCGGTGACTGCCGCTACCCGGAAAAGCTCGCGTACTACGGCGCGCGGCTGGAAATCCTCTCCATGCTGCGCCCCTTGCGGGCCTCGGGAAAAGTCGTCCTCAAGCGCGGCGTTTCCGACAGCACCACACTGCTCGGCTTCTTCCATTCCGAACATAGCGTCATGGTCAGTTCCTCGCAGAAATCGGCTGTCCCCACGAGTTTCCTCGGGCTCGCCATCGAGGGCCCGTCCTCCGAGGGATTCTGGGTGTACCCCGAATACCGCGTCCATGGGGACGCCGAGGGTTACGGACGCGCCGATGTCATGCCCGTCATCTATCCCGATGGCGCACCCCACCAATGGACCCTCGAATACCTGCCGGTCGCCGCGGGCGCGTCCCTCTCCGTGTCGCTCGACAAGCAATCGGTCACGCTGCCCATCCCCCCCGAAAACCTCGCCATCGGCGCCGAGTTCAACCGCTTCGGGTTCGTCACCCCTTGGATCGACGGCAACGCCCAAGTCGTCTACATCGACGACCTGACCTTCACCGAAAGACAGTGAGAACGCACGGAATCGTTTTCTCCGGCCCTTGGGCGCGACGACCGGCGCTCGCCAAGGGGGAATCATTTGCGGATCGCCTATGTTATTATGGTCTGCAGGGCCGGAAAGCCTGGCGCGCTTGGGGCGTGTCATTGTCCCAATCCGGCCTGTTTGGCCGTTTCCCGCACCCACAAGGAATGTCCCCCATGAATCGAATGATTGCCGCGTTGGCGCTGGCGTTGTTGGCGCCGGCCTTTGCAGTGGCCGAGTCGGACGAGCGCGCGACGGCGGTGCTCGGGAAGGTGGCCGAATACTTGGCCGCGGAGGGCGGCCATTCGGTCGAGGTGGACATCAACTACAAGGCGACCGTGGACGGCGAGGACGACACGATGGGGACGCATTATTCCCTGGCCGTCGCGCGGCCCGACAAGGTCGCGCTGTACATCAAGAACGCCCAGATCGAGATCACGTTCGTGGCGAACGCGGGCACGCTGACGACGTACATCCCGGAATACTCCCAGTACACGGTCGAGGAAGGAATCTCATCCATCGCCCCCGTGATTGAGCGGGCGGGATTCGGGCCTATCCGGGGAGCGGCGCTGATCCTTTCGGAATTCGCGCATGCGACACCGTTTGCCGAAGGCATCGAGGCGACGTATGTGGGCGAGGAAACGCTCGACGGCGCTGCGGCGCACCGGCTGTCCCTCAAGTCGGAGAATGTCGCTTGGGACATGTGGGTGGATGCGGGCGAGACACCGCTCATCCGCAAGGCCGTCCCGGACATGACAAAGACGATGGCCGACGCGAAGGCCCAGGGCGTCGAGGTAAAGGTCGCCGTGGACGTGATCTTCGCGGATTGGAAAAAGCTCGGCGACGAATTGCGGTTTGCGTTTAACGCGCCCGACGGGGTCGAGAAGGTTGCCGAGTTTACCGGCCCGGCAAGCGCCGCCGAGGGTCTCGCCGGCAAGCCCGCGCCGGCATTCGCGCTGGACCTGATGTCCGGGGGCAAACTCGACCTGACGGCAAAGAAGGACACGGAAATCTACATTCTCGATTTTTGGGCGACGTGGTGCGGCCCGTGCCGCCGTGCGATGCCCATCATCCACTCGGTGTCGAAGGAATTCGCGGACAAGGGCGTGCGCCTGTTCGCCGTCAATCTCCGCGAAACGCCCGAGGAGATCAAGGGGTTTCTCAAGGAGGCGGGCTTGGAAGGCATCGAGGTGGCGCTGGACACCGAGGGTGCCGCGGGCGATCTGTATCATGCCGATAGCATCCCGCAGACCGTCATCATCGGCAAGGACGGCAAGGTCGCCAAAGTCCACGTTGGCGTCGGCCCGGAGCTCGAGTCCGAGCTGCGCGCGGAACTCGCCGCCTTGGCGGGCGGCAGCGCCGAAAAGCCCTGATCGATCGGCGAGGGAGACGGGCCCGAGGGCCGCACGCGGAGAAACCAATCTATTGTCCGGTCGGGGCCGTCGTGCCCCCGGCTATTGCCCGGGACCCGCGAAATGACGAATAAGCAAGTCGCCGCGGCACTCGAGGAGATCGCGTTGCTCCTCGACCTTTCCGGCGAAAACGCCTTCAAGGGCCGCGCGTATACCCACGTCGCCCGGGCGCTCGAACAATCGGAGGCGGAGGTCGAGACCTTGGTCCGCGAGAAGCGCCTGCGGGAAATCAAGGGCGTCGGCGATGCGATCGAGCAAAAGATCACGGAACTGGTGACCACGGGTTCCCTCGAATACTTGGGGAATCTTCGGGCCAAGTTCCCCGCGACCTTGTTCGAGCTCTTCGACATATCCGGCCTCGGCCCGAAGCGCATCTGGCAACTTTACAAGGAGCTCGGTATCGCGTCGCGCGATGCCCTCGAGACGGCTTGCCGCACGGGCGCCCTCGATGAGATCAAGGGCTTTGGGCCTAAGATGATCGAGAAGATTCTCGAGGGCATCGAATTTTCGCGCGAACACCAGGGGCAACATCTCTACAACAGGGCGCTGGCCGAGGGGCGGCGTATTCTCGATCTGCTCAAGGCGGAGCCGTCCGTACTCCGCGTCGAACTCGCGGGCAGTCTTCGCCGATGCAAGGAGGTCGTCAAGGACGTCGATATCATCGCGTCGAGCGGCAACCCGGAGGCGCTCATGGCCCGATTTGTACGCGATGCGGAGGTGGCCCGCATCACGGGGCACGGCGACACCAAATCGAGCGTCGTGCTCGAATCGGGGATTGCGGCGGATCTTCGTGTGGTCTCGGACGCGCAGTTTCCCTTTGCCCTCGCTCACTTTACGGGCAGCAAGGAACACAACGTCGCCATGCGGCAACGCGCCAAGGATCGCGGCCTGAAGCTGAACGAGTACGGCCTTTTTCGCGAGGACGAATCGATAGTGCCGTGCGAGGACGAAGCGGCGATCTACGCGGCGCTCGATTTGCCGTTCATCCAGCCGGAACTTCGCGAGGACATGGGTGAATTCGCCCTCGAGCGCAGCCCGAGACTTCTTGAAGCGGGAGACATCCGGGGCGTGTTCCATTGTCATACGACCTATTCCGACGGGCGCGGTACCCTCGAAGAGATGATCCATGCCGCCCGAGAACGGGGCTATGCGTACATGACGATCACCGATCACAGCCAGTCGGCGGCGTACGCCGGGGGCCTGCAGCCCGATAGGGTGCTAAAGCAGCGGGGCGAGATCGACTCGCTGAACAAAAAACTCGAGGGGTTTCGAGTCCTGGCGGGCATCGAGTCGGACATCCGGATCGACGGCGCGCTGGACTATGAGGACGACATCCTCGCGACCTTCGACCTGATCATCGCGTCGGTCCACTCGAAACTCGACATGGACCAGGACGAGGCCACCCGGCGGGTCATTCGCGCGGTCGAGAACCCGTTCACGACGATCCTGGGGCATCCGACCGGCAGGCTCCTGCTCCAACGGACGGGGTTTCCGCTTGACTTCGAAAAAGTATTCGATGCTTGCGCCGCGAACAAGGTCGCCATCGAGATTAACGCCAACTGTCATCGGCTGGATCTCGATTGGCGGCTGGTCCACCGGGCGCGCGACAGGGGCGTCATGCTCTGCATCGGGCCCGACGCGCACAGCGTCGATCAAATCGACAATATCGCCTACGGGATCGGGATCGCGCGCAAGGGCGGTCTCGGGGCGGGCGACGTCTTGAACAGCATGTCCGTCACCGAGTTCCTCGCGTGGCGCAAGAAATGAAAACCAAGTCGGCGGTCCCGTCGAGGGAGTCCTTTGCGGCGCGGCGCAAACGCGCCCTTGAAGTATATGAGCGGCTCGTGGCCACCTATCCCGAGGCGAAGTGTTCGCTGGATCACCGCAATCCGCTCGAGCTGATGGTGGCCACGATTCTCTCGGCGCAATGCACCGATGCCCGGGTGAACATTGTCACCAAGACCCTGTTCAAGGAATTCAAGACCGCCCGGGACTATGCGGAGAAACCTCGCGAGATCCTGGAGAAGCATATCCAGTCCTGCGGCTTCTACCGGCAGAAGGCGAAACATATCGCGAACGCGTGCAAGGTCATCGTCGACACGCACGGGGGCAAGGTCCCCGGGACCATCGGGGAACTCACGAAGCTCGATGGCGTCGGGCGCAAGACCGCCAACGTCATCCTGGGGACCTGCTTCGACACGCCCGGTGTGGTCGTCGACACTCATTGCAAACGCCTCGCGAACCGCCTGGGCTTCACCAAACAACAAGACCCCACGAAGATCGAGCACGACCTGATGAAACTCTGGCCGCGCGAGGTGTGGTCGCTATTCTCTCACCTGATGGTATTCCACGGGCGCGGCGCCTGCGTTGCCCGGACGCCACGCTGCGGGGAATGTCCCGTAAGCGGACTCTGCCCCTCCGCGCGTTGAAATTGGGGACAGTCATACATGAGGCTTACGTCTCACCCATAACGGTGGAAATGAGGTCTCGCTCGGGTATGGTGTTAGGCGCGAGGTTTTCAGGTCGCGTGTCTGTGGCGCCATTGATCCCGCAAGGCAGTCTGACCAGGATGTCGATCGGTACCCATAACTGTCGCGAAGGCGAGCGGCGGTGCCGTTCGCCGAGGTGAGAGAGGCGCGGGCGGGCTGCCAGACGAGCAACCCGGCCACGACGAAGACCACAACAACGCCCAAGCCAATCCATCGCGCGGAAGAGTTCATTCCGTCATTACTCCGGGCCTGTTCGCGGTGCCAAACATACGGTTGCGCTACAGTCCTACCGTATCGTCAACGCCACCTCGGCATCTTCGCCCTCGCGGACGGAAATTGCCGTATGGCCGGTGCGTGCCTTGGCGAACCGTTCGTCCTCCGCCTCGTTCGAGGGATCGAGGCCCACGGCCAGCACAATGTAGTTACCGGCTTCGACGCCTTCCAATGTGGCAACGCCGTTTACGAAATTTAGGGACGGGGAGACGGCGCAGCACCCTTGAATTCGCAAGAACAGTCCCGCCGTTAGTTCGTCCTCGACCGGGGCGTCGGGATTCAGCAAGAGAACGCTGTTCACATGGGCGTTCGTGTACCCGGATATCGTGGTGACAACGCGTTGCCCGGCGCCGAAATCGATGTCCACCGGCGTCTCAGCCCCGCTCGCGAGGATTGCCTTCACCCGTTTCAACGCGCCGCCATTTTTGTGTGCCTGGATGGACGCCGCCCCGGGGAGAATTCCCTCGATCCGGTAGTGTCCGCTGCTGTCCGTTTGAGTACGCGCGCCCTCGCCGCCTTCGGCGTACGCCCCAGTCATGACATCAACCCACACTGACGCAAGGGGCCCGCCAGGTTGTGTGAGACGCCCCGTGACCGTCGCATCCCCATGCGCAAAGTCGAAATCCATCACGGCCATGTTACCCTCCTCCACCTTGGCTTGTTTTGTCATGCTGCGCGATCCCATCGCGGGCCCAGGCGTGACACCCGTGCTCACCCAGAGCGTCGCGGGTACCAATCTCGCGATCCGATAGCGTCCGTTGACGTCGGTCTTCTGCGAATTCGGTGGCGAATGGATCTTTTCGGGGTCGTACGTCATGACTTCCACGCCCTCGACCGGGACACCCCCGACCCGGACGGTCCCTTCAATCGTCCCTCCATCGGGCAGGACAATCTCGATGAAGTTCTCGGTAGTCGACGCCAAGGAAAGAGCCGCGACGCCCTCAAGATAGCCGGGATGATAGACATGAAGCTCGGTGCTTCCCGGGGCCAATGTGTCGATCTGGAATTCGCCGCCTGCGCCCGTCGTCGCCACCGCCGCCCGCTCCCGGTCGTATTCCTCCGGCACCGCGCCGCGGAAGATCATGGCGCCCTCGACGGGCCCTCCGCGTTTGTCGCGGACGACCCCCTCGATGACGGCGGCCTGCTCGAGCCGAATCTCGACGCCGCCCAGCGTTTCGTCCGCATGCACATCCTGGACCTGGATCGAGTCCGTGACAAAGCCTTCCGCCCGGGCAAGGAGGGTGTTCTCGCCAATCGCCACGTTATCGAGGAAGAACTCCCCGACCTCGTCCGCCAGTGACTGAAACGTCGCGACGTTCGGATGTGCGACGAGGATGTTGCCGCGCATATGCGCCAGCTCGAACGCGCGTACCGGTTCCCCCGTCCCCGAGTTGACGACACGCCCGGCGATCATGCCGAATACCTCGATAGCGCCGTCTATCCCCACCGGGCGGCTGGCGGCCGCAGCCCCGTCAGAGAAATCGTAGACGAGGCGCACACCCTCGAGTACCTCTCCCGCGCGGACATTCACCGTCTTCGCGGCCGTGCCGTCCCAATAGTATTGAGCGATCTTCGCCAACTCGATTTTGTGCTCGCCGGAGCCAAGACCCGCAATGCGAAAGGCCCCGTCCGCGTTCGTCGTGATGTTGTCCTCGGCATGGAGGATCCCGATCGACTTGATGTACACCGGCGCGGAGGCCACGGGCCCTCCATGTTTATCGACGACGATTCCGGCGATGACGGCCTCCGCCTCGAGCACGATCTCGACACCTTCGACGCCGCGGTCGTCGACCCGGAACGGGCCGGCGGATTTGTGGCCGGAACCTTCCTTGTGGACCTCAAGGAGAATTTCGCCCGGTAGGAACCCGGCAATCTGGAACTTCCCCGCCGCGTCGGTGAACGCTTGGTCCGTCATGTTGCCGTTGGCGCCGCTTCCCCCGACCCGGACTTCGACGATGCCATTTCCGCTCGCGTCCACGACGCGCCCGCTGAGCGTGATCCCGTGATCAAGCGGAATGTCGATTCCCTCGTATACCTGTCCCGGTGTGACGCTCACCTTCTTTCTCGCGGCCCAGACGGTCTGCGGATAGCCATTCGCGATCTGGTGCCTAATTTCGTACGTGTCTTTTCCCAAGCCCCGGATTTCGTAGGTCCCGTCGGATTCCGACGCAATGCCCATGCGCATCGGCCCGAAGCCTTCCGGGAATGCGTCCAGCGTCACCCCAGCGATGCTTTTGCCTGAATCATTGTCATAAACCCGGCCCCGGATGATTCCTCCGGAAGCGGCGAGTAGTTCGATCCCGCCGGTCTCCTGTCCCTCGGCGACGTCCACCTTGGAGGGACCTTTCGCGATAACCATCTCATCGTCCTCGACGGTCAACCAGGGTCCCCCGGCTTCACTCCGTCAATTCGGAACTTGCCATCAGCGCCCGATTTGGATGCACGATGATCGAGCTGGGAATC
>CANKTP010000058.1 GCA_947486375.1 Candidatus Hydrogenedentota bacterium
ACGCTCAAGGCCCTGGCCGTTTCGCTATTCCGCCACAAGGCGATCAAGACGACCATACACAAGGCCAAGGAACTCCGCATCTTCGCCGAGCCCCTCATCACGCTGGCGAAAAAAGACACCGTCCACAACCGCCGCCGCGCCTTCGCCGCCCTGCGCGACGCCGAGGTGGTCAAGTCCCTTTTCACCGAGATCGCCCCCGCATTTGCCCAGCGCCCCGGCGGCTACACCCGCATCCTCCGCATCGGTAACCGGCTCGGCGACAACGCGGAAATCTCGCGCATCGAGCTGGTCGGTATCGGGGAATACTCCGAAGCCGATTGAGCCTCCGGGTAATTCGGGGACGGGCAACGAAAGACCCCACCTTGAATCGGGTTGTAGGGGACTGACTCCGCCTTTTGCCCGGTAGTTTGGGCAAAACGCGGTGTCTGTCCCTCGCGCCCGGTCGATCGTGGTGCAGGCTTCCAGCCTGCTCATCCCCGATAAACGACCTTCCCATCGCATACCGTATGCGTCACCCAGCCCCGCAGCGCCATGCCCTTGAAGGGCGTATTCCGGCTCCGCGATGAGAACTTGGCGGGGTCGACAGTCCATTCCTTCTTCGGGTCGAATACACAGACATCCGCCGGTCCCCCTTCGCGCAATACCCCCGCATCGAGCCCCAGAATCCTCGCCGGCGCGGAAGTCATCATCTCGATGGCCCGCTCGATGGAGATGTGCCCCGGCTCCACCAAGCCCGTGATCGTCGCCGCCAGCGAAGTCTCCAACCCCAGTATCCCAAACGGCGCCGCCGCGAACTCCACGTCCTTCTCCGTCGGCGTATGCGGCGCGTGGTCCGTGGCGATGCAATCGATCACGCCCTCGGCAATGGCACGCTTCAGCGCCTCCACATCCACGGCCTCGCGCAACGGCGGGTTCATCTTCGCGTCCGTGTCATAGGTCAGCACGGCGTCATCGGTAAAGGTCCAGTAATGCGGCGCGGTCTCGCCCGTGATCCGCACCCCCCGGGCCTTGGCGCGCCGAAGAATCTCCACGCCGCCCGCCGTCGTGATGTGCTGGATATGTATCGCCGCCCCCGTGAGTTCGGCCAGCCGCCCATTCCGCTCGATCATGATCTCTTCCATCGCCTTGGGCAGGCCCGGAATCCCGAGCCGGGTCGCGTTGTACCCCTCGTTCATCGCCCCCCCCACCATGAGCGAATGGTCCTCGCAATGCGCCAAATAGACGAGCCCGCACATGTTCGCGTACTCAAGGACCCGCCGCATCACCCAACTGCTCTGGATGTCCTTGCCGTCATCCGTCACCGCCACCGCCCCGACGGCTTTCAGTTCCGCCATCTCCGTCATCTCCTCGCCCTTCATTCCCTTCGTCGCGCAGGCCGCCGGCCAAATCTTGATGCACGCCGTCTCCCGCGCCCGCCGATGGACGAACTCCACCATCCCCGCATCGTCAATGGTCGGCTTCGTGTTGGCCATCGTCACCACCGACGTAAACCCGCCCTTTGCCGCCGCCTTGCTTCCCGACGCGATCGTCTCCTTCGACTCGAAGCCCGGCTCGCGAAAATGCACATGAATATCCACAAGTCCCGGACACACGATACATCCCGTCGCGTCGATGACCGTGTCCCCGGAAAGGCCCGGCCCAATCTTCGCCACCTTCTCGCCCTCGATAAGGACATCCAACAGCGCCGAAACACCGGAAGTGGGTTCAATCAGGTGGCCGTGCTTAATGACAATGCTCATGCCGCGGGGGCTCCATTCGGGGCGGGGTGGATAGTGAACTGTCCCCATGATACCCCTTGCCACGGGTCCGCGTCGAGGAATCGACATGGACAAGGCTGCTGTGTATGATTCCGCATAATCATTGGGCGCAATTCGCCCCATCGTAAGCTGCGGAGTAAGGTCTTATCATGAATGCCCGTCACGGCGTACTGTTTCTTGTTTGGGCACTTTTCGGGGCCGCGATTCATGCCGATGAAGCCAACGCCGGTGGCGAGGAGTCCTTATTGACGGGGACCCGCCAGCTTATTTTCGAGGGCAAGCGCGCGGGCGAGGGGTATTTCAGCCCGGACGGAAAGAGGATGACCTTCCAGAGCGAACGCCAGGACGACAATCCCTTCTATCAAATCTACCTGATGGACCTCGAAACGGGCGACGTCAACCGCGTTTCAACGGGCCTCGGCAAGACCACCTGTTCGTGGATTCATCCCCGCGACAAGAAAGTCCTCTTCGCCTCGACTCATGAAGATCCGGAAGCAAAGAAGAAACAGGAAGACGAACTGGCCTTTCGCGCGTCTGGCCAGACCCGCCGCTATGCGTGGGACTACGAAGAACATTATGAACTGTACGAGGCGGGATTCGATGGCAAGAACATCCAGCGCCTGACGAACGCTCGGGGATACGACGCCGAGGGCTCGTGGTCGCCCGATGGCTCGTCGATCGCCTTCGCTTCCAATCGCGCGGCCTACGCCGAGGCCTTGTCCGCATCCGACAAGGAAACCTTCGAGCGCGATCCGTCCTTCATGATGGACATCTATCTGATGAACGCCGACGGCACAAATGTCCGCCGCCTCACCGACGTCAAGGGCTACGACGGCGGCCCGTTCTTTAGTCCCGACGGAACCAAGATTTGTTGGCGGCGGTTCTCGGAGGATGGCGTGCGCGCCGAGGTCTTCGTCATGAACGTCGATGGGACCGATCAACACCCATTGACGAAACTCGGCGCGATGTCCTGGGCACCCTACTTCCACCCCTCGGGCGACTACCTGATTTTCACGACCAATATCCACGGCTTCGCGAACTTCGAGTTGTACCTCGTCGATGCCGCCGGAAAACACGACCCCGTCCGCGTCACCCACACCGATGGGTTCGACGGGCTGCCCGTGTTCACGCCAGACGGCAAGGGGCTGGCGTGGACCTCGAATCGGACGCCGAACAAGACCTCGCAAATATTCGCGGCCGCTTGGAACGATGCCGCCGCGCGAGGATTGCTCGGCCTTGGCTTGGCAGGCTCGACGGAGTCCATCACCCTCGAGAATCCCCCCGATATTTCCGCGAACCTCCCGGCAGTCAGCGCGGCGGACATCAAGCGCCATATCGAATACCTCGCGTCGGACTACATGGAGGGACGCGGCACCGGTACGCTGGGCGAACGCCGGTCGACGACGTATCTTTCCGAAGTCATGAAATCGCTCGGACTGCATCCGGCGGGCGACAATGGAACATACCTTCAAGCCTTTACCTTCACTGCGGGCGTGTCGCTGGGTCAATCGAATCGCCTCACAATCCATGCGCCGGCCGGCGAGAAGTCGCTCGCGGTGGACACCGATTGGCGACCCCTCGCGTACACCAAGACAGGGCCAATCGAGAAGAGCGGCGTCGTCTTCGGCGGCTATGGCATCGTGGCCCCCAAGAAGGACGGCTTCGAGGAATACGACTCGTATGTCCATCTCGATGTCGAAAACAAATGGGTTGTCATGTTCCGCTATATGCCCGAGAACATCACGCCGGAGATGCGCCAGCACCTCGCCACGCATTCCAGCCTTCGCTACAAGGCAATGACGGCCCGGGACCTCGGCGCGCGCGGCGTCATCTTCGTGAGCGGGCCCAACTCGAAGGTCTCCAACCAGCTCATCGATCTGACCTTCGACGCCTCCCTTGGCGCGACCAGCATCGGCGCGATTTGCGTCACCGACGCCGTGGCGGAGTCCTGGCTGGCCGGAACGGGCAATACGCTGAAGTCCTTGCAAGACGAGCTCGACGGGGGACAGCCCTCAATGGGCTTCGCCATCGCGGGCGTGTCCATCGAGGCAGCCATCGACATTCAGCAGGAAGAACGGACCGGCCACAATGTCCTGGCGCGGCTCTACGCAGGCGACGCCATCGGCAACGAGGCCGTCGTCGTTGGGGCACATGCCGATCACCTCGGCAAAGGCCGGACCAATACCTCGCTCGCGCGCGACGACGAAAACGAAGCGATCCACTACGGTGCGGACGACAACGCCTCTGGCGTCGCAGGCGTCCTCGAGATCGCGCAATATCTTGCCGACGCCAAGGCCTCGGGATCCCTCGCGATGAAGCGCGACGCCATCTTCGCCTTGTGGTCCGGCGAAGAGCTCGGCCTGCTCGGCGCGAACCACTTCACGAAGACCTATGGCGACAAACCCGCGGACCAGCCGCTCACGCCCGAGCTCGCCGTCTATCTCAACATGGACATGATCGGGAGACTCCGCGACAACGTCGTGCTCCAGGGCATCGGCTCGAGTTCCATCTGGGCACGCGAGGTCGAGCAGCGAAACGCCCCTGTCGGTCTTGCCGTATCGTTGCAAGACGAAAGCTACCTGCCGACGGATGCCACCTCCTTCTACCTGCGCCAGGTCCCGTTCTTGAACGCCTTCACCGGGGCGCACGAGGACTACCACTCCCCGCGCGACACGGCCGACAAGATCAACTATCCGGGCACCGAACAGATCGCCCGGTTCATGGCGCTGGTCGCGCGCTCCCTCCTCACCCGGGACGACGCCCCCGACTATCTCGAGGCAAAACGCCCCGAGAACATGGAGGTCCGCGCAAACCTGCGCGCCTATCTTGGCACCATTCCCGACTACGCCGCGAGCGACGTGGCCGGCGTCAAGGTGAGCGGCGTCACCAAGGGCGCGCCCTCGGAAACGGCCGGCCTCAAGCAGGGCGACATCATCGTCGAACTCGCCGGCAAGAAAATCGAGAACATCTACGACTACACCTTCGCCATCGAAGCGCTGAAAATCGGCGAAGAAATCAAGATGGTCATCATGCGCGTTGGCGAACGCATGGAACTGAAAGTCACGCCCGGATCGCGCGAATGAGGAAATTAGGGACAGTCACCTATTATTCGATTTCAACAACATACCCGGGGAATTTGTTTGCCTCGAATTCGCCGTGAGATCGAGATGTGTCGGGTGCAATCGAATAATAGGTGACTGTCCCTAATTTCCTCCAAATAGACAAGGATCACTATCGAATGAGCGTGTTTTTGCGGTTGGATCATGTGTCAATCGGGGTAAGAGACCTCGACAAGGCGAAGAACCTATTTCTCAAGGTTCTCGGCGGAGAAGAACTGCCCGACAAGGGCGTGAACGAGGCCGAGGGCTTCGGATTCTTCACGTTCAACCTCGGCGGCAAAAAGTTGGAGCTCGTCACCGCGAGCAACACCGACAGCGGCGTCGGGCGCTACATCGAGAAACATGGCGAGGGGTTTCACCATATCTCGATCAGCGTAGCGGACCTCAAGGCGGCCATTGCCCATTTCGAGGCGAATGGCATTCGCGTGTTGTCCCCGAACTTCGAGAAGGAAACCTGGAAGCATTGCTATCTACACCCGAAGGACACCTTCGGCGCGCTGATACAAGTGTTCGAGGAGAACCCCCAAACCCTGGCCGATGCCGGGAACTAGGGGAAATTAGGGACAGTCACCAATTATTCGATCTCACCTAATTCGTTTCGATCTCCTGGCAATCCCAGATCAAATGAAATCCCCGGGTACGCCGTTGAAATCGAATAATAGGTGACTGTCCCTAATTTCCCCGGAGGAATACGCATGAATAGCAAAGCGGCATTTCGATCGCTCCTTGGCGCGGTGTGCGCCCTCCTGTCGGCGCAAGCCCATGCGGCGGAGTTCGACACCCCAATCGCCATCGTGAATGGCACCGTCATCCCGCGTCCCGGAACCGTCCTCGAAGGCGCCACCGTCCTCATCGAGGATGGCCGTATCCGGGAGATCGGTCGCGACGTGAGTGTCCCCGCCTACGCCGAGATCATCGACGCGAAGGGACTCTGGGTGTATCCCGGTTTCATCGACGCGGCCTCGCACCTCGGCATTCCCGAGGGCAAACCGAGCGATGAGGAACTGGCCCGACTGAAGGACCTCGAGCGCGATCCCGGCGAGGCGCCCCGCACGGCCATGCAACACGCCAACCGCAAGGGCATCTGGCCCAATCGCACCGTCGGCGGGATATACGTCGCTGACGACAAGAAGACGGAGGCCCTGCGCAAGGCAGGCTTCACCACCGCGCTCGTCACGCCGCGCCCCGCCATCCTCGGCGGTTCGGGCGATCTCGTCGCGCTTTCTGGACGGCCCCTGCGCAGCGCGGTCGTATCCTCCGGATTGACCCAGATTGTTTCGTTCGCCGAGGACCTAAACCCGACCTTCGCCGACTTCGGCGTGTATCCGGGCTCCCGCCTTGGGGTCGTGGCCCTGCTGCGCCAGACCTACATGGACGCGCAATGGTATCGCCAACGCGAGGCCCAATACGCCGCACACCCGCTCGAGGTTTCGCGGCCGCCCTTCGACGCCGCGCTCGAGGCCATGGGGCCGCTGTTGGATCGCCAGCAGACGTGGATCTTCCTCGCGAATACGCCCGATGAAATTCATCACGCGCTCGATCTCGCGGAGGAATTCAACCAGAAGATCGTCCTTCTCGGCGCGAAAGAGGCATGGCGCGTCGCCGCGCGCATGGCCGAGAACGAGGTGTCCGTGATTGCCAGCCTCGATTGGAAGGAAAAGCCGAGGTTCGCGCCCAAGGAGAAGAAAGACAAGGACACGCCGCTGTTGACGACCGCGTCGTGGTCCGCCGATTGGGAAGACGAAACCTTCGAGCCGATCGCCCTGCGCAAGGAACGCATGCGCGAGTGGGACGAACAGGTCAACAACCTGCGCGTGCTGCTCGAAGCCGGCGTACATGTGGCGATCACCGGGCGCGACGCGAAGGAGCCGGGGGACGTTCTCAAGAACCTGCGGACGGCCATCAAGAACGGGCTCACGGCGGACCAGGCCCTCGCGGCGTTGACCACGGCCCCGGCGGCGATCCTCGGCGCGACCGGCCAACTCGGCACGATCGAGCCCGGCAAATTGGCGAACGTCACGCTGATGACAAAGCCCCTCGAGGACAAGGACGCACAAGTACGCGATGTGATCGTCGATGGTCACCGCTTCGAATATGCCGCGGCATTGAAGGCTGAAAAAAAGGAAGGCGACAAGGACGAAAAGAAAGACGAGACCGGCGCCGACGCGGACGAATCCAAGGACGCGGATTCGGAGAAGTCCGAAGACGATTCCAAGGAAGATGACGACGAGAAAAAGGAAGAGGAACCCAAAGAAGACAAGTACCCCTACGCCTTCGAGACGATGGCCGACCGTCTTCGGGCCGGCGTAACCGGCGGGAATGTCCTACTGCGTGGGGCGAACGTCATTACCGTCACCGGCCCCGTGATGAACGGCGCCGACATCTTGGTCGAGAACGGGCGCATCAAGTCCGTCGGCGCGGGGCTCACCGCGCCGGAGGGAACGAAGGTCCTCGACCTCGCGGGATACTGGGTGATGCCCGGGATCATCGACGCGCATTCGCACATGGCGACGAGCGCGATCAACGAGGGGTCCCAGTCGATCACCTGCGAAGTCCGCATTGCCGACACCATCGATGAGACCGACCTCAGCATTCATCGCGCCCTCGCCGGCGGCGTCACGACGATCCACACCATGCACGGTTCCGCGAATTCGATCGGCGGCCAAAACGCGGTGATGAAACTGCGCTACTACTCCTCGCCCGCCGAAATGCGCGTCACGAGCGGGCCGCGCCTGGTAAAGTTCGCGCTCGGCGAGAACGTCACGCGGACGCGCACCATCCCGCGCTTCCCGAATTCCCGCATGGGCGTCGAGTCCGTGATACGCCAGGCATTCAACGACGCCCTCGAGTATCGCCGCGAGTGGCGCCACTACGCCGACGAAACCGCCGCCGGGCGCGTCGCCGAGTTGCCGCGCCGCGATCTGCGGCTCGAGGCCCTCAGCGATATCCTCAACGGCGACATCTGGGTGCATTCGCATTGCTACCGTGCCGACGAAATCCTGCGGCTCCTCGCCGTCGCGCAAGACTACGGCATTCGCATCGCCACCCTCCAGCACGTGCTCGAGGGCTACCGGGTCGCGCCCGAGATGGTCAACCATGGGGCGGCCGGATCGACCTTCGCCGATTGGTGGGGATACAAGAAAGAGGCGTACGACGCAATCCCGTACAATGCCGCCATGATGATGAGGGCGGGGATCGTCACCAGCATCAATTCCGACTCCGAGGACTTCGTCCGATACCTCAATCTCGAGGCGGCCAAGTCCATCCGTTTCGGCGGACTCACCGCCGATGAGACGATCCGCATGGTCACGATCAATCCCGCGACCCAGATCGGGCTCGACGGCCGCATCGGCAGCATCGAGGCGGGGAAAGACGCCGACTTCGCCGTCTACACGCGGCACCCGCTGGACACCTTCGCGAAGAACGTCCTGACGCTCATCGAGGGCGAAGTCTACTTCGTCCATCCGGCCCTCGATCTCGACAACATACAACCGGGCCCCGCGAGCGATTTCGTTCCTGCGCCGCCCGCATTTCTGGTTTCGATACCGGAAAGCCCCAGCCGTTCGTACGCCATCGCCAATGCGACCCTTCACCCGGTGTCCTCGGATCCAATTCCAAACGGCGTGGTCGTGTTTGAGAACGGGACGATCGTTTCCGTGGGCGCGGATGTCACGCCCCCCGCGGGGGCCACCGTCATCGACGCCGCAAATCTCCACGTGTATCCAGGACTGATCAACGCGGTTTCGCAAGTGGGGTTGGTCGAAATCGAAACCACGGACGTCACCACCGACAACACGGACATCGCGACATTCCAACCCGAACTCCGTACCATGTCCGCGGTGAACCCATTCAGCAACCACGTCGGGGTCACCCTATGCGAGGGCATCACCACCGTGGGCGTGTTTCCGGGCGCGACAGCGCGCGGAAGCGAAACCCCGGGGGGAAGTCCAATTTCGTCGGGGAGCGTGGTGGCCGGCCGGGCAGGCCTCATCCAGCTCAAGGGCTGGTCGATGCCGGAAATGCTGCGCGACGACGAACTCGGGCTGGCCGTGACGCTGCCCTCGCTCCCCGCCGGCTACGAGGACGACAAGCGCGGCGAACGGATCGATGAACTCCGGAAGGCCATCGAGACCATCGAGGATTTCTTCCGCACGGCCAAGCGCTACGCCGACGCCATGCTCGCCGAGGCCGATGTCGTCCATGATGTGCGCCTCGCGGCGATGGTCCCGTATGTGCGCGGCGAGAAGCCCGTCTTCTTCTACGCCTCCGCGTACAAGCAGATCCTCGAGGCGGTTCGTTTCAGCGAAACATTCGCGCTCAAGCCCATCATCGTCGGCGGCGGCGATGCGTGGAAATGCGCGGCCATGCTCGCGGAGAAGAAAATCCCCGTCATCTACACCGACGTGTTCCGCTATCCCACCAGCCCCTATGAGTTGTTCGACGGCTACTACTCCGGCCCCGCGAAACTCGAACAAGCCGGCGTCCAATTCTGCATCGCCACCGACACCATCGAGGCCGTCCGCCGCTTGCGGCTCCACGCGGGCATGGCCGTCGCCCACGGACTGTCCGAAGACCGCGCCGTGCGCAGCATCACGCTCGACGCGGCGCAACTCCTTGGCGTCGCCGATAAAGTCGGTTCCATCGAGGCTGGAAAAGTCGCCGACCTCATCATCACCACCGGCCACCCCTGCCAGGCCAGCACGCGCACCGTGGGCATGTTTATCAACGGCGACCCCGTTGAACTCACCAGCCTGCACGAGGAAAGCTACGCCAAATGGAGCAATCGGCCCGCGCCCCCGCTCGAGCCCGCCGGATCGTTGCGCGGTCCAAGGCCAATGCGATTGGGGACGAGGTAGCGAAACCGCCATGCCGCTGCGCCGCATGCGATATACGTTGCTCGCGCTTGACGAAAACCGTACACGGGAGACATCGCCATGATTCGCATTCGCCGCGCCAATGAGCGGGGACACGCCGATCACGGTTGGCTGGACTCGCACCACACCTTCTCCTTCGCCGATTACCACGACCCCGCACACATGGGCTTCCGCTCGCTGCGCGTCATCAACGAGGACCGGGTCGCGGGGGGAAACGGGTTCCCGACGCACGGCCACCGCGACATGGAGATTATTTCCTATGTCCTCGAGGGCGCCATCGAGCACAAGGACAGCATGGGCAATGGCTCCGTGTTGCGGCCCGGACATTTCCAGCGGATGAGCGCGGGTTCCGGGGTCATGCACAGCGAGTTCAATCACTCTCCCACGGAGACGGTCCATTTCTACCAGATTTGGATTCTTCCCAATGCGACGGGCGTAGCGCCCGGATACGAGGAGCTGCACCTCGATATCGCTGCGCCGACCAAGGGCCTCCGCCTCGTGGCCTCGCCCGATGGCCATGCGGGATCCTTGGCCATCCATCAAGACGCTCGCATCCATCACGCCATATTGGCCGCCGGCGAGTCCGTGTCTCTTGCCATCGTCCCCGGCCGACACGCCTGGCTGCAAGTCGTTCGCGGTGCCGTCACGGCTAACGGGACAGCCTTGGCCGAGTCCGACGGCGCGGCCTTCTCCGAAGAACCCACCGTCAATGTCTCCGCGACGGAGCCCGCCGAGGTGTTGTTGTTCGACTTGGCGTGACCCGGCGCCCGCCGCGTCGAATGGGTATCCTCCCCACGGGACTCTGGTATGTCGAACTCCGAATCCACAACGCGCCCTGTACCGAACCTCCATATCGTCCATCGCGTCCATCCCTGCTTTCCTGACGCACACCCTCCACGATCCCCCAAGGGTCGCCGGGACAGACGCGCATGCTATGATCCCCATCGTACTACGGGAATTAGCCTCTTCTTCCCCAACCGTCTCGCCGGGTATAGCTCACTGTGACTCCACGATTTCCGGATTGGCTGCGCCGCCCCTGGGCCTCGGGCGACGACTTCGGGTTTACCAAGGAGACCCTCGAGGGGCTCAAGCTCCACACCGTCTGCCAGTCTGCCCAGTGCCCGAACATCGGCGAATGCTGGTCCAAGCGCACCGCCACCGTCATGGTCCTCGGCAACACCTGCACGCGGAATTGCGCGTTTTGTTCCGTGCCGTCGGGACGTCCCGAGGCCGTCGATCCCGACGAACCCCGCCACGTCGCCGAGGCCATCGCGAAGATGGGACTCAAGCACGCCGTGATCACCACCGTCGTCCGCGATGATCTCGTCGACGGCGGCGCGAACCACATTGCCGAGACGGTCCGCCAAGTTCGCGCGAAGAGTCCCTCCACGACGATTGAAGTCTTGGTGTCGGACTATCAGGGCGACGAATCCACCGTGAAGCCCATCCTTGACGCCCGTCCCGAAGTCTTCGGCCACAACATCGAGACCGTCCGCCGCCTGTACCCGAAAGTGCGCGACCGCCGTTTCACCTACGAGTCCGCCTTGGCCGTGCTGGGCCTCGCCCGCGCGCATTCGCCCCGGACCATCGTCAAGTCCGCGATGATGGTCGGACACGGCGAGGCCGAAACCGAGGTCGTGGAAACGTTTCATGACCTTCTCGATGCCGGCTGCGATGCCGTCTGCATCGGGCAATACTTGCGCCCGTCCTCGCGGCAAGCCGAAGTCGCCGAGTTCATCACCCCCGCGAAATTCGCCGAATACGAAGCCGCCGCCTACGCCCTCGGGTTTTCGTTCGCCGTCGCCGGTCCCTTCGTGCGCAGTTCCTACCGTTCCGAGGAAGTATTGAAAACCGTATTCGCGCGCCAACGTCTCGCGTTGGCCAAGACTTAAATGGAACAAGGACCATTTCCCGCATGAACGTCGAGGTACGCCTGCCCGAATTGGGCGAAGATGCTGTCGCCACCGTGAATGTCTCCGCATGGCTTGCCGAGGTGGGCATGCCGTTGCTCGAGGGCGACGACCTGCTCGAAATCACGACCGACAAGGCGGCCTTCTGCGTGCCCTGTCCGCAAGCCGGCACGCTCGTCGCGACACGAGTAAACGAAGGCGACGACATCCGTCCCGGCGACATCATCGCCGTGCTTGACGTGTAGCCCACCGAAACCCTTATAATACCGGCCTTTCCACGCCAATTAATTCGGGGACGGGCTACGAATTACCCCAAGGATGCGGCGAGCTAGCTCGATTTCGGCCTGCGTAATTCGTAGCCCGTCCCCGAATTAGCCAATCCCTTTACGAAAGGTTGACGAATGCCCTTTGGAGTAGCGGTCATTGGCGCGGGTATAGTCGGCGGGGGCGTAGTCAAGACCCTGCTCGAAAAACGCGACCGTCTCGGTGCGGCCTCGGGCGCGGACATCCGGCTCACCCACGTCTGCGAAATCAACGAGGCCAATCTCCGCGAGTTCGATCTCAAGGGCGTCACCGTCACCAAGGACGCCGCCTCGCTCAATTCCGCGCCCGATGTGCGGGTGGTGTGCGAGTTGATCGGCGGCATCGAGCCGGCCAAGACCTTCATCCTCAACGCGCTCAACGCGGGCAAAAACGTCGTCACCGCGAACAAGATGCTCCTCGCGCACCACGGCCCGGAGCTGACCGAGGCGGCGGTGAAGAACGGCGTCGAGCTTCGCTTCGAGGCCGCCGTCGCCGGGGGCATCCCGATCATCAAGGCCCTGCGCGAGGGCCTCGCCGCGAACCGGATCGAATTCATCTACGGCATCCTCAACGGCACCTGCAACTACATCCTGAGCCGCATGACCTACGAGGGCCTCGACTTCGAGACCGCCCTCGAGCAGGCCCAGGAACGCGGCTTCGCCGAGACGCCCCCCGACCTCGATGTGCTCGGCCACGACACCGCCCACAAATGCCAGATCATCGCCTCGTTGTGCTATTCGACCAAGGTGGACATCGACGCGATCCCGGTCGAGGGGATCACCTCGATCACCCATGCCGACGTCGAATATGCACGGCAGCTCGGTTACCTCATCAAGTTGCTGGCCATCGTGCGCGACGCCGGCGGCGAGATGGAATGCCGCGTACATCCCGCGCTCGTTCCCGAAACGCACCTGCTCGCTTCGGTCCGCAACGAGTTCAACGCGATTTACGTCCAGGGGGACATCGCGGACGCCACGCTGTATTACGGCCGCGGTGCGGGCCGCATGCCCACCGCCAGCGCGGTGACGGCGGACATCCTGGACATCGCGCGCCGGGGAAATTCGCCGGCGCCGGCGCCCTTCATGTACTCGGCCTCGCGGAAGATTCGCGACATCGGGTTGCTCGAGGGGGCATACTATCTCCGCTTGACCACGCGCGATCTGCCGGGAGTTTTCGGCAAGGTCGGCACGATCCTCGGCAACCACGGCGTGAGCATCGCCTCGTGTTTCCAGAAGGACCCGCATGGACAGGACTCGGTGCATATGATCATCATGACCCATCGGTCGAGGGAATCGGCGGTCCGCGCCGCCCTCAAGGAGATCGACGCGATGGAATTCATCGCCGAACCGTCGCACCTGTTGCGCGTGATCGAGGGCTGACCGATGGCCTACCACGGACTCATTCATCGCTACCGCGAATACCTTCCCGTCGGCGACGATACCCACATCGTCTCGCTCAACGAGGGCAATACGCCCCTCATTCAGGCCTACAACCTCAGCGGCCTCATCCACAAGCGGCTCGATATCTGGCTCAAATACGAGGGCCTGAACCCGACGGGGTCCTTCAAGGACCGCGGGATGTGCATGGCCGTCACCAAGGCCCTCGAGGAGGGCTTCCGCGCAATCATGTGCGCGTCCACGGGAAACACCTCGGCCTCCGCCGCAGCCTACGCCGCCCGCGCGAACATGCGCTGCATCGTCCTCATCCCCGAGGGCAAGATTGCGCTCGGGAAATTGTCCCAGGCGATGATCCACGGGGCGAAAGTCATCCAGATCAAGGGCAACTTCGACGACGCGCTGAAACTCGTACGAAGCGTCACCGCGAAACATCCGATCGCCCTCGTCAATTCGGTCAACCCCTTCCGCATCGAGGGCCAGAAAACCGGCGCCTTCGAGATCGTTGACGAGTTCGACGGCGTGGCGCCGGACTTCCACGTGCTTCCCGTGGGCAACGCAGGAAACATCACGGCCTATTGGAAGGGCTACAAGGAATACAAGGAAAAGGGCAAGTCGAAAAACCTGCCGCGCATGCTGGGCTTTCAGGCCGCAGGGGCTGCGCCCATTGTTCTCGGCGCGCCCGTCGAAAATCCCCAAACTTTCGCCACCGCCATCCGCATCGGCAATCCCGCAAGTTGGGAAGCGGCGTTGAAGGCGCGCGACGAATCCGAAGGCGCCATCGGCATGGTCACTGATCGCCAGATTCGCGAGGCGTATACGCTTCTCGCCTCGCGCGAGGGCATCTTCGCCGAGCCCGCCAGCGCGGCCAGTGTCGCCGGAGTAATCAAGCTTGCGGAGAACGGTTACTTCGACGATCCCGAGCCGTTCACGGGCAAAAAACTCCGCGTAGTCTGCGTCCTGACGGGCCACGGACTGAAGGACCCCGATAACGCCGTGAAGGTTGCCGCCGAGCCCATCACCGTAGACGCGAACGAGGAAGAGATCGTCCGTGCGCTGGAGCTTGAGAAGGTACACGCCTGATATCAGGCGTTGAAATTGGAGTCACTCATTCATGGCATACGGACTAATATTCGACGTCGATGGCGTCATTGCCGATAGCGAGACGCTCATCGCCCATGCTACCATCGCGATGTTTCGTGACGAGTACGGACACGAATTCGCCGTCGACGACTTCAAGCCCTTCATCGGCACCGGCTCCGTCCGCTACACCTTGGGTCCCGCCGAGGCCGCCGGGCTCAAGATCGATCTCGACAAAGCGCTCGACATCTGCCACGCCAACTTCGACCGCCTCGTGGCCGCGGCCAACAACATCGCGTTTCCCGGCGCGAAGGAACTAGTCGAGGCCGCCGCGGCCAGCCCCGAATGGAAACTCGCGATGGCCACCTCGAGCCCGCGGCTGAAATCCGAGGCGACCCTCCGCGCGACGGGCATCGACACCTCGCTGTTTAACACGTGGATCAACGGCGACATGATAAAGCGCCCCAAGCCGAACGCCGAGATTTACGTCACTGCCGCGCTGGCCATGCAATTGCCCCCCGTCCGATGCATCGCCATCGAGGACGCCGTCAACGGCATCAAGGCCGCGAAAGACGCCTGCATGAAATGCGTCGGCGTCACCACCTCGTTCCCGGCGGAGAAACTCTCCGGGGCGGACCACATCGTCGACTCGCTCACCGAGTTGGACCTCGATATGCTCGCCGATCTAATCAGCGCCGACAAAAGGCCCATCACCTGGGGCGCGCGGAAGGTTTAATTAGGGACAGTCACCTATTATTCGATATATGCAGTACGCATTCGATCTGGGAGTACACCCAGGGGAGCACATTTTCCGCGGGCTCGCCGGACAAATCGAATAATAGGTGACTGTCCCTAATTAAACCGAGACATCCCCCCCATGCCCTCCAGCCCACGTACCATAGAAACCCTTCGCTTCCCCGCCCCCGTACCCTACGCCGAGGCCCTTCGTCTCCAAATCGCGCGCCGCGATCTCGTCGAACAAAATCTCGCGCCCAATACCTTGATCCTCCTGCAGCATCCGCCCGCCTTCACCCTCGGCCGCAAGGCGCACGATTCCAATCTCTTGCGCTCGCGCGACGAGCTCGCAAACTTGGGCATCGAGGTCTGCGAAGCGGACCGCGGCGGCGACGTGACCTATCACGGCCCCGGACAGCTCGTCGCATACCCGATCCTCCGCCTCGCCGAATGGCGGCTCTCGGTCGACTGGTACCTGCGCCAACTCGAGGAAACGATCATGGCCGCCCTCGCCCACTACGGCCTGCGCGGAGAACGCTTGGCCGGTTTCACCGGCGTTTGGGTCCAAGGCGCGAAGGTCGCCGCCATCGGCATCGGCGTCCACCGTTGGGTGACCTACCACGGCATCGCGATCAACGTCGACCCGAACATGGAACACTGGGGCCTGATTGTCCCCTGCGGCATCCCCGACAAACCGGTGACCAGCCTGAAGCGTCTCTTGGCCCACGCCCCACCGGTCGACGAAGTCGCACAGGTCTTCGAGAACGCCTTCCGCACCCACTTCGCCTGATGCACTGAAAGCGTATTGCAGGTCGCGTCGTTGCGCCGTTGCGTGAGACCTCTTTTCTTACCCGTGCGCTACACCGCCACCGCGGCTTTTCCCGCCCGCAACAAATCCTCCCGCGTCACCTTCCCCGAACCATTCACGAAACCCGCCACCACGTCCGGCTTTACCAGGGGCCCCACGTTCGGCGGCGGAGTTTGCAGTGAGGCACGAAGCGGAGCGGAGTGCGGGGGTTCCTGAGTGCGGCCCGCTGCGTTCGCCGCCTTCGCCAGCGCCTTTTCGCGCGAGGGCTGAAGCCCCGCGACCCCATGACGCCACGCCAGGTTGTTCCACGTCTTCTTGTAGCGCTCGCGGTTTTTCATCGTCGTCGCCAACGCGGGATGGATCACCCCTGCCGACACCTCGTTCCGCCGGTAAAACATCCCCTTGGAACCAAGGAGATTCTCGATCAAGTGCGAGGTGATCCGGATGAGGAATAGCTCCTCGACCAGGATGATTTCCGATGCCGGGACCATTCCGTCGGGATATATCTCCATGAGTCCCGTCGCGACTTCCCGGCACAACGTGGCGGCCATCGTGTCCTTGTCGGCCAGAAACGAGGCCAGCATGCGGGTCATAATTTCGGCAATGGGGGTCATGGGCGGTCCTCCTCGATGGGTTTTTTGAGAGCGTATGTCTCTACTAATAGGTCAAATCGTTGCGCCGGCGCACGACCGACACACGCATAACTGCGCCCCATCCATCGGCTTGCGGATGAACGCCGGATGTAAAAGAGACACGGACGTGTCGCTCATAGTAGGTAAGTAGTAAATAGATATATATAAACAGAATGTTTGAGATCGAACGATTCTTCCCAAGGATCCATTCGCAGACAATTGTTTTGCTACGAACGATCTTTGGCGCCTGCGCCGCCGGGCCGTGTCCAACACAAGGATCCCTGGGTTTGGAACCAAAAATGCCCATCCCCCGCAGCGCCGGCATCCTGCCGGCCCGGCGTTCGCATGCTGTCGGGGAAATCGAGTAGAAGTGCCGGCAGGATGCCGGCGCTACGGGGCGCTACCCCGATTTATTCCGCCCTCTTCAGGACGTACACGAAGTACTCCCGTTCCCCAGACCTGAAGGACTCGTAAACCGCCGAACCCTCGAGACCCGCGAAGGCCCCGACCGCTCCACGGAGGAAGCGGGGGACCTTTTCCGCAATCAAGCCCTGCCGCCGCGCATGGTCCTGCTCCAGTGCCCTCACCACTTCCTCGTTGATGATGGCCTTGGAGACTTGGGCGAGCCCCGCCTCACGCAACGCGGACTCCAACGCGGGCATGTCCCGCGAATGCCGGAAGTCCGTATAGAAGAATCGCCCATCCTCCCGGAGTACGCGGCGAACTTCAGAGAAGAAACGTCCGATTGTTCCGTAACAATGGGAGGACTCGACATTCACCACGCCATCGAACGACGCATCGGGAAATGGCATGGCCTCGGCGTCGCCCACGCGAAAGGAGAGGTTCGGGAGCCGGTGATGCTCGTTGCACACCGCGACGTTGTTCGACGAAAAATCGAGGCCCACGTACGACTTGGGCGCGTAATGGCGGGCGAGGAACGCGGCACCGCCCCCCCGGCCCGAGCCCACCTCGAGGATGTCCCGCGACGCAATCGGGGCCAACTCGGTAAGGGCATCGCGAAAGACCCGGTCGTACAACTGGAGGCAAAGCCGCTCGAGCTCTTCCTGTGGCACGAGATCGGTGGATGAATCGCCGGACGCCGGCGCATATCCGTAGTTCATCAGCATGACTTCGTCGGCGCGGTAAGTGCCCGACAGGTATTGGTACCACCGCCGCCAGAACCAACGGCGAAACCCCGGGAACCGCGAATAGACGAAATCGAATGGGGCGATGAGAGGGGAAGGCATGCGCGCGGCCACGCTTGGCGCGGCTATTTCGCCTTCAGCACCGCCTCCTCCGAAAACTCCGCGTGCATGACCGTCGCGCGCTCGTCCTGGGTATAGATGATGTGAATCGTCCCGTCCTTGGCTTGAAGCGCGACGGGGTAGGCGTAGTCCTTGTCGCCAGGTCCAACTACCAGCTTGTGCGGGTAGGTCTTGTCATTGTCCGTGGAGATTGCCACGGTGAGTTTTTCGCGGGCCACCATGCTGTCATTGTAGATCAGCAACAAATGACCATTCTGGAGTTTGATGAAGTCGACGGCCGAGTTGGGGTTCGGGAATGCGGTGTCCTCGCCACGGCTCCAGGTCTTGCCCCCGTCGTGCGACTCGGAGCGCACCACGTACCCGTCTTTCACCGGTTCGAAGTTGCCGCCCCGGCGGCAATAGGAGATCAAATGGTCGCCGGACATTAGCACCGGCGCCGGCTGCAGGTTTCCTGTCCGCGAAATGATCCTCCCGGACTCCGACCACTTCTTCGTCTTGGGATCGAAGAACATGAAAAGCGACGCCGTGTCGCTCGCCGTCATCTCGCGATCCTTCCCGGTCTCAAAATAGATGGGGAGCAGATAATTCCCATCATTCAAGACGATGGGACGCCCCCGCGCCATCATTCCCAATTCATAGGCCACGACGAACGAATCCGACCAGGTGTGGGCCCCGTCGGTGCTGATCTTCCCCTTGATTCGCGCCTCGGACCAGGTGTCGCCGTAGCGCTGGTTGTAGAACAGCCAAACGGTGCCGTCCGGCCCTTGCCAAACGACAGGATTACCTTCGCCCAGAAACGGCGTGTCGGCGATGACCACCGGCGTGGTCCAACTATCGCTACCCTTGGCGCGCCGCATCCCCCAGACTTTCGAGTTCTCCTCGTACTCCCCGTCGCCGCCGTAATACGACAGGTACAGGTCGCCATTGTCGAGCTCGGTGAAGGAGGCGGGGTGCTTGTACTTCCCCACAAATTCCGAGCCGATCACCTTGGTCGTGATGACGTCCGCGGCCATGGCCGCGGTGAGGCTGCCGAGTAAACACAGGGTGACGAGTGCGATCCCGCGTGACATGAAATATTCCTTTCAGTTGGATAGAGGAGGTTGTGCCAATGCGTCCAGCGCCTCGCGCGTGCGCGGTTGGTCTGGATTAATCTCAAGCGATCGCGCGAAGGCCTCCCGCGCACGCTGTTCGTTGCCAAGTTGTCGCGAGATCGAGCCGAGCAGGTTCCACGCGATGGCGTTGTTTCCGTCGAGCGCGGCGGACCGCTCGAGCGGGCCGGGACAATCCTGGTATCGTCCGCCGAGGAACAGCAGTTTCGCATACGCGAGGTGCGCGGCCGCCGTGTCCTCGAACGACAATCTGCGATCCTCGAAATGCGTCAGCGCCGCGCCGAGGTGTTCCCGCAACCGTCCGGAAGCGTCCGGCGGCAAGTTGCCGAGCGCCTCGATCGCTTGTGCGGCTTCGGTCACGCGGCCTTGGCGCAGTTCCATCGCGGCCAGCGCGATGGGCGGTTCGAGCGAATCCGGGACCAGCGTCCGCGCGTCTCGGTAGTAATCGGCCGCGACGGGCGCGATGCCCATGTCGCGGTACAGGTCCCCCAGTTCGATGAAGGCCTG
This sequence comes from Candidatus Hydrogenedentota bacterium, assembly GCA_947486375.1. Lineage (GTDB taxonomy): Bacteria > Hydrogenedentota > Hydrogenedentia > Hydrogenedentales > CANKTP01. The sequence continues at coordinate 19,494 of CANKTP010000058.1, forward strand.
GCCGCGCAGTTGCGGGGGCCCGTCCATTCCCACGCACCGTTGGAGCGCCGCGACTGCCTCGGGACGATAACTCGATCCCATGTGGCCAAGGCTCATCCCCAGGTTGAGCCACAAGGTTGGGCTCTCGGGCGAATACCCCGCCGCCGCGCGGTAGAACTTCGCGGCCAGGTCATAGTCCCGCATTTGTTGCAGGACGTCGGCGTAACCGGCCAACACGTCGGGCTTCCGCGAGTTATCGGCGCGGTGAAGTTCATATTCCCGGCGCGCCTGGATGAGGAATTGTTGCGCCGTGCTCTCCGCCGCCGCCACGGCCGCCTGGTCGCCGCGTCCCATGGCTTCGCCGACGGCGGTCAATGCCTCACGATAGCGGTCGAATGCGGCGCGCGCCGCGTCGAATTCGTCCGCCGCGAATGCGGCCGGGGCAAGGGCGGCGATCAACACGGGGCAGAGAATTCTCCGCAATCGTCTTGCGTGGACATCTTCGCGAATGGGCTGGAACAATCGAAATCCTCGTGCTACCAATTATTAGGCTTTCGTTTTTCTTTGGGGAGTTTGTGCGACGATTGCGAAAATCGTTTCTTTGCGATCTTTGAGGCAATTCCTTGACCCAATTAAATTAGCCTCAAAGAACGCAAGGAACGCAAAGAACTCATTGAGTAGGTTGATATGAACATTCGACGCGGCGAGGAACGCATTGGCGAAAGTTTGGCCCTTTCGGCTGCGGCTGTGCCGCGCCGTGCATGCCGCAGTTACACGGCGTGGTGTTCGGTTTGCGTGGCGGTCGCGGCGGGCCACGATTCCATGCCCGGCATCCTCGACTCCATCTCGTCGAGGAGTGGTCCAAGCGAATCGCGATCCAACGCCGAGACGGCAACCGCATTGTACTTTTTCGTCAGCCCTTGGACCAATTCCGGTTCGCAGCGGTCGATCTTGTTCAAGACCACCAAGATGGGCTTCCCCTCGAATTCAAGTTCCGCCAACACCGAGTTGACCGTGGCATAGTGGTCCTCGATTTCCGGGCTCGACGCATCGAGCACGTGCAGGAGCAGATCGGCCGGATCGATCTCCTCGAAGGTGGTCTTGAACGCCGCCATCAGCTCCACCGGAAGTTTCCGGATGAACCCCACCGTGTCCGTGATGATGACTTCCTGTTCCCGGGGCAGGCGGAGTCGGCGCGAGACGGGATTCAACGTGGCGAACAAGGCGTCCTCGGCGATCACCGCGCTTTTCGTGAGCGCGTTGAGCAACGTGGATTTCCCCGCGTTGGTGTAGCCGACGATCGAGATCGCGGGGACGCCCTTCCCGGTGCGCACGTTTCGGCGCAACCGTCGGCGGTCGCCCAGTTTCCCGATCTCGCGTTGGAGATGCGTGACGCGATCTTGGGCGCGCCGGCGATCAATCTCGAGCTTCGTTTCGCCGGGGCCGCGTCCTCCGATCCCGCCGGTCAGGCGAGACATCGCCGTGTGCTTGGCGCTCAACCGGGGGAGGAGGTACCGAAGCTGGGCCAACTCGACTTGGATTTTCCCCTCGCGGGTCTGGGCGCGTTGCGCGAAGATGTCGAGGATTACCTGCGTGCGGTCGAGCACCTTGAGGTCCGAAAAATCGGCGAGGTTCTTGACCTGCGCCGGGCTCAGGTTCAGGTCGAACACGATGACCTCCGCGCCGAACTGCATCGCCTTGACGACGGTCTCGCGCAGCCGGCCCTTCCCCATCACATACTTCGGATCGACCGGGCGTCGCTGGATCACTTCATGCACGACGATAATTCCGCCGCTGCGCGAGAGTTCCTTGAGTTCGGCCATCGAGGCCTCTGCCACCGCCCTGGGTTCCTGCGACACGTGGACGATGACCGCGCGATCGCCGGCCCCGCCCGCCGTGACATTGGCGCGGTTCCTCGCGAATTCCTGCTCGAGCGCGGACACCATGTCCGGGAAATCCTCGGGGAGCTCGAAGGCCGTCACTGCGGGCAACACTTCCCAGGGGACATCGCCGTCTTGATAGGCCGGTTTCATGTGGGCCTGATAGACCCGGCCGGGCAGGCCCGATGCCGTCACTTCGATCGCGGCTACCAGGTCGAGGCGGAGAAGGGCGAGGTCGGTGAAATCGTCGTCATCCAGTCCTTCGGGATGAAGGTGCGTGTGGACGAGCCGCAAGCCGCTCAAGCGGTCTCGGCCCTGGCGGTAGCCCGACAAATCTGGCAGGAGAAGGGTCCGCGCGTCGCCAACGACGGTTTCGCGGATATGCCCCTTGCGGTCGATCAGCACCCCGACTTGCCGCTGCATCTCGAGCGAGAGCTCGCTCAGGGCGCGGGCGAGCTCCGGGGTGATGATGGCGTTGGAGCGCACCGTGCGGTCGCACAACTTTTCCAACCGCCGGACGAGGGAGGCCTTGAGCCCCGCCGTGTTACCCGATGCTAGGATGCTCGCCTCGCTTTCGCGCGCCGCCGTGGCGCGCCCGCGAACATCCGGGCGTCATGCATACTATGCGGTTACTCGGGACAACATGGCGAGCGTATCAGCCTTGGAGGAGTATGCGGCGGATGATCTTCTGGCTCTCGACCGCGTCCATCGTCTTCTGGGCGCGTTTCACCTCGGTGACGTCCATCTTCTCGAGTTTCTTGTAGAAGATGCTGAGGTTGCCCATCGCGATCTGCACGGCGTGGCTCGGATCGATGCTGCGGGGGATGACGTCGATCGTGGTGTAG
>CANKTP010000059.1 GCA_947486375.1 Candidatus Hydrogenedentota bacterium
CCCAGGGGGATGGGTCCAGCGGGGGCTTTGCCTTCATTGGGGGTCTCGGGTTAAACATGTACGTACACGGACGAGCACGGACGGACACGGACAAGTATCTGGATCCGCAGTCGCTCGTGTCCGAATTGTTGGCCTAGAAGATACCGCGGGTGTCGCGCGTGTTCCGCTCTAGTTTCGCGGGATCCAATTGGACGTTTAGACCGGCCAAGTCGGCGGCGCCGAGTGCCGGCAGTTTCTGCACGGTCTCGAGGAACCGCGCGCTCTCCGCGGGCGCGAGGATGGAATCGGTCAGGGTCTTGAACTTCCGGATGTAGTCGGCCCGTTGGAAGGGCCGTGCGCCGAGGCTGTGGGCGTTGGCGACGGCCATCTCGTCGACGAGGGTCTTTCCGTCCTTGAAGCGAATCTCGACGCGGGCGCCGAAGGCTTTCCGTTTCGGGTCGCTGTCGTGGTAGCGGCTGGTCCACTCGGGGTCTTCCTGCGTCGAAATCTTGTGCCAAAGGGCCACGGTGTCGGGACGCGCGGCGCGGTCGGGCGCGTAACTGTCCACATGGTGCCACTTGCCGTCCTGCAACGCGACGGCGAAGATGTACATGATGCTGTGGTCGAGGGTCTCGCGGCTTGCCTTCGGATCCATCTTCTGCGGGTCGTTTGCGCCGGTGCCGATCACGTAGTGGGTGTGATGGCTCGTGTGCAGGGTAACGTGCTCGATGGAATCCCAGTCCGTGATCTTCTCGCGCATGCGGAACGCGAGATCGATGAGGGCCTGCGCTTGGTACTCGGCCGAGTGCTCCTTCGTGTAGGTATCGAGGATGGCCCGCTTCGGTTCGCCCTTCTCGGGAACCAACACTTCGTACGCGCCCTTCGGCCCATCCAGCATCCACGCGATCACGCTGTCTTCGCCCTCGTAGATCGGCGACGGGCTTTTCTCGCCGCGCATGGCGCGGTCGACGGCCTCGACGGAGAGCTTCCCGGCGTGGGCCGGCGCATAGGCTTTCCAACTCGAAATTTCGCCCTTGCGCGATTGACGCGTGGCGAAGGAGACGTGGACGGCTTGTTGGACGGCTTGGTAAATGGTGTCCGTGTCCAACCCGAGCAAGGTCCCGATCCCGGCGGCCTGCGCCGGGCAGAGATGCGCGATGTGGTCCTTCTTGAATTTGTGCAGGCAGATCGCCTTGACGAGATTCACCTGAATCTCGTAACCCACGAGGATGCCGCGCACGAGGTCCGCGCCGTTCTTGCCCAGTTGTTGCGCGACCGCGAGAATCGGGGGGATGTTGTCGCCGGGATGCGAGTAATCCGCGGCGAGGAAGGTGTCGTGAAAGTCGAGCTCGCGCACGGCGGTCCCGTTCGCCCATGCCGCCCATTCGGGGCTAAACCGTTGGTCGCTCGACACGCCGAACACCGTCGCGCCCCCGGGACGCGGGTGCGCCAGCGCCTGGCTCCGCGCATTCGCCACGGGCGACCGATTGATCGCGGCTATCGCCACGGAGGCGTTGTCGATAATGCGGTTGATCACCATGTCCTGTGCGGCGGCGTCGACCGGGGCCGGATCGGTGGCCATGGCGGCAAACTTATAGGCCAGCTGGTCTTCCTTGGCCAGATGTTCCTTGGAGGGATATACGCGGACAGGGTGCGATTTCACGAGCGGGTTTCCTTGGGGGTTGGGGCGTGGGGCGACTCGGGGGCGCGAAGGGAACCGAGTATAGACAACATTCCCCTGTTTTTGCACGTTTTTGCTTGACTCCCCGTGCCGATTCTTCTACCCTCATCCTGCATTGATTCGTTCGTCCGAAACCAAGGGAGAGTACTGTCATGTCCGGTTACTGGGTACGAAACGCGGGGTTCGCCCTGCTCGCGACAGTTGTCGCGGTGCCGTCGGGTTTCGCCGAGGGCCCGACCTATGCGAAGGAGGTGTCGCGGCTGATGCAGGAGAATTGCCAGCAATGCCACCGCCCGACGAGCGTGGCGCCGTTCAGCCTGATGAATTATCGCGAGACCAAGGCGCGGGCCAAGATGATCAAGGAAGTGGTCACCAGCAAGCGGATGCCGCCATGGTTCGCCGATCCGGCGCACGGGAAGTTCTCGAACGATCGGCGGCTGACCGATGACCAAATCAATACGCTCGTCGCGTGGATTGACGGCGGCGCTCCCTTGGGCGACGAGAAGGACATGCCCGAGCCGAAGCAGTTTGTCGATGGGTGGCAGATTGGCCAGCCCGATGTCATCTTCGAGTTGCCGATCGAGATCGATGTGCAGGCGACCGGTGTTGTCGACTACCAGAACTACCAGGTCGAGACGAACTTCGACCAGGACATGTACGTCCAGGCCGCCGAGGCGCTTCCCGGCAACACCAAGGTGGTCCACCATATCATCGTCACGGCCATTGACCCGGCCAATCCGCGCGATCGTGCGAACCGTGAGCACGTCGCAGGCATGGCGCCGGGCGCGGAACCGGTCTGGTTCGAGCCGGGCACAGCCGGGATTATCCCGAAGGGTTCCGTGTTGAACTTCCAGATGCACTACACGCCGACGGGGAAGGCCGAGAAAGACCGCTCGAAGATCGGCATCGTGTTCGCCAAGGAGAAGCCCAAGTACATCTCGAAGACGCAGGGTGCGTTCAACACCAAGTTCGCCATTCCCGCGGGCAACGACAATCACGAGGTGCTATCGTCCTGGACATTCGACGAGAATGCCCGGTTGTTGACGCTGATGCCGCACATGCACTATCGCGGGAAAGACTTCAAGTACACGGCGGTATTTCCCGACGGACGCGAGCAAGTCTTACTCGCCGTCCCGCGCTACGATTTCAACTGGCAGTTGACCTACCGTCTTGATGAGCCGTTGCTGCTGCCGGCCGGTTCGCGGATCGACTGCGTGGCGCACTTCGACAACTCGGACAAGAATGCCGCCAATCCCGATCCCAAGAGCGAAGTGAAGTGGGGCGACCAGACTTGGGAAGAGATGATGATCGGCTGGTTTCGTTATACGGCGTTGCCGGATGGCGAGACGGATTTATTGAAGCACGACGCCCAGGACAGCGATTAAATCTTCATTTGGATTTGCGTTCCGTTTTCAGCACACCCGGCATGGTCCGGGTGTGTTTTCTTTTGCTTGGCTTGTTCGTGATTCCGGGAGTTGACATGCGGCGCGTTGATGCGCTTGTTTTCAACCTACAAACGGCAGTTGACCGTTCTCTTCGCGCAAAACAGCCTCATGGCAATCATGTTGCGAGCACTGGGGCGACCACCCGGAGGGTGAGGGGACAGACACCGGAACTGCCGAATTTAGGGTTGGGATTGGCCGCGGGCTGATTTCGCCTCCTTGGCGGCGCTCCGGCGCATGGCGCGGTTCATGAATGCGGGTGGCGGGGCTTGGGTTTCGGTGGCGGGGTCGAGGCGGGAAGACTGCGCGGCGGCATGGCCGTTCGGCGCGGGGGGGATAGGAGAAGGTTGGAAGGGGACATGGCCGGCGGTTGGCGGTGTTGTGGCGGTGTTGCGTGAGGTGGCACGGGCCGTGGTTTGGGCCTTGCCGTGGCGTTTGGCGAGGTCGCGCATGAGTTTACCGTAGCGGCCGCGGGCGCGGATGGCGGCGTTGACGGCGGGGTGGAGGGCACCGTGGGGATCGTCGCCTTTTTTGACGAAGAGGCCGCGCTCGCCAAGATGGGTCTCGAGTTGGTGGCTGAGGTAGCGGTCCAAGAAGAGGGCCTCGACGAGGTGAATCTCGGCGGCGGGGATGGGGCCGTCGCCGTAGAATTCGGTGAGGGCCTCGGCCGTTTCGAGGGTGAAGAGAGCGGCCGGATTGGCGTGGCCCACGCGAAGGGTTTCGAGGATGATGGCGAAGGACCCCGAGTCGCGCTATGACTCGGCGGACGCGGTCGTCCAGGACATTCGCAGCCTGGTGGCGACGGGCGTGGCGCCCGGGGCAATGGACACGGAGCTGAACGATGCCTACGTGTCCCCCTTGCCCGAGTTGCCCGGGGCCGCGCGGCCGCTGCCGGGCTCGGCGCGCGACTTCGTGGTGCATTATGTCGAGTCGGACTCGGCTTGGGCCGAATGGATACACCTCCAACTGGTTGATGCGGGCTACGTCGGGGACCTCGAGGCGTGGAATTTCAAGACGAGCCACGAATCGCTGCGCAAGATGTTGCGGGCGGGCGAGGAGCAGCAATGCGTGATCAGCATCGTTTCGCCGCCCTACCTCTCGTCCATTCACGGCCACACGGAATGGGCCCAAGCGTTCATGCACGGGAACTTGAAACCGATTCCGGTGCGCGTGCGCACATGCCAACTGACGGGGACGTTCCGCACGTTCAATTACATCGACATGGCGGAACTCGATCGGCAAACCGGCCGGTCGGCGCTCATCAACGAGATGCGCGAGCGGCGGGGCGAGCGCAAGCCGGCCAAGAAGGTCCTGGACTTCAAGCAGGTGTTCGACGGCGTGGGGGACGTGCAGCTGCGGCACACGATCTGGAACGTGCCGCAATCCGCGGACGACGACTTCGTGGGGCGGACGGACGAGCTGTCGAAGATCGAGGCGGCGCTCCGGGGGAAGCGGGCGGCGGTGCTCCTGGAACAGGCCCCGAACGATGGCGGCTGCGGCTCGAGGGACCTGGCGCTCGAGTACGCCCGCATGAAACGCTCGAGCTACGAGGCGGTGTGGGTAATTCGCTCGGGACATCGCCTGGTTTCCATGATCGATTATTTGCGCCTGGCGCGGGAATTGGGCGTGAAGGAGAAGGACGCGTCCAGCCTGGCCCTCACGATCCGGGCGGCGCGGACTTGGCTGGACACGAACGAGAAGTGGCTGCTCATCTTCCAGGACGCGGAGTCGAAGGAGGCGCTGGCGGGGTACCTCCCCGCGCAACCGAAGGGCGACATCATCATCACGACTTCCATTGGGGACTGGGCGCAAAAATTCGGCCCGATACTCGTGGGGCGTTTCGAGCGGGAATCGGCGATCGAGTATCTTTTCCGGCGGACCGGCGAGCGCAACGAGGGGGCCTCGGCCGCGTTGGCGGCGGCGATGGGAGACCTCCCGATGCCGTTGGCGCTTGCCGCGGGATATGTGCGCGCGGAAAAGATTTCCATCGATAAATACATCGACTACTTCCTGACGCGGCACCGCGATCTCTGGGGATTCCAAAGCCCTCCCAAGGACCTGCGGCCGGTGGCGGCGACGGCCCTGAGCGTGTCCACGGACCTGCTGTCGGCGAAGTCGCCGGTTGGCTTGGAATTGTTGAAGGTGTGCGCGTATTGGGGGCGTTCCCAGGTGCGGTTGTCGAGGCTCGCGTCGAGCGCGCGCTTGTTCCCGCGTTCGTTGTCCAAGTTGCTTCTCAATGCGCAGTCGCTCAAGGAAGCGGTCTCGCTCATTGTCCAATTGCGCCTGGCGGAGGAGAAGGACGATGTGCTGACATTCGATCCGCTCGTGCAAGATCTCGTGCGCAAGTGGATCGAGACGGACACGGACGCGGACGTGAACGACGGGTGGTTCGGAGTGTTGACGCGGTTCAACGGGAACCGGTCGGCGCTGAAACACCGCATGGCGTGGCCCCATGCGGCGTTCGAGTTTGTCTTCGACTCGTTTCCCGGGGACCCGTCGGACGAGAAGACCTGGGAAGAGTGCGACCTATTGATTCCCCAATTCGTCGCGGCAATGGGCCATGCACAGCGGCTGGGGTATCAACGCGAGAAAGTGTCCGCGGCATGGCGGCGGATGGGAATTTACCTTTCGGAGCGCTCGGTGTTCCCGCAGGCGGCGGATGCGTTCGAGCTGGCCATCAAGCTGCACAAGGAACAGTTCGGACCGGTGCACAAGGGGCTTCCCGACCTGTACAAGGGCCTGTCGCGCATCCGTTGGAAGCAGAGCAAATTGGACGAGGCGCGGCAGTCGCTCGAGGCGGCGTTGGCGATCGAGGAACAGGCGTTCAAGGGGGCCCATCCCGATATTGCGGCGACATTGTGCAACCTCGGGAACGTGTGCGTGCAATTGACGGACTATGCCCGGGCTCGGCACCACTACCTGAAGGCGCTGGAAATGGACCTCAAAATCCATGGCAAAATCCACGCGGATGTGGGCCGGGATTACGGCAATCTCGGGTTGGTCTCGCAAGAGTTGGGGGACCTGAATGCCGCCTGGGAGTATCATCGAAATGCGCTGAACGTGCTTGAGCGGGTCAAGGGGGCGGAGCGCTTGGTGGCCACGGCGATCAAGAGCCTTGGGGGCTTGCTGTACCGTATGGGGGACCTGGCGGAGGCGAAGAAGTATTACAAGATGGCGATCGAATACGACATCGCGAACCATGGGGAGTTCCACGCGAGCGTGGCGCAAAGCTACCACAATCTCGCCATGACGCTGGAGGGCTTGGGTTTCCAGCGGGAGGCGCTTGAATACTATCTCAAGGCAATGTCGACGAACGAGGCGGTCTACGGGAAGAACCACCCGAAGGTTGGGATGAACAAGAACAACCTGGGGAACATCGCGTTGCGCGCGGGGGACTATAAAGGGGCGGAGGCGTATACCAAGGCGGCGCACGATATTTTCATGCACGCCTATGGTGAGAACCACGAACTTACCGAGACGGCGAAGCGCAACTTGATCCGTATTCGCGAGCACTCCAAGTCGAAGCAGGCGGCGAGCGCCCCGAAGGCGCCTTAAGCCCGGCCGACGCGGGGCCCGGGCAAATTTCCGCGGTCGATCCCCGGAGTTTGGGCCGCCTTTCGTCTCGCGGCATCCTTGGCACCGTTCCTTTCAATAGGCATTTTGGAAATCGGGGTATCATTGCCTGTATCCTCGTTCTGAGGTAAGTGCGATGATGGACGTGACCCCTTGTATTTAACCAGCTTTGATCTCCGGGTTGTTTCGCCCGAATGCCGCCGGCCTTGGGATTGAGACGAGCATGAGCCCCGCCAGCATCTCCGCCCACGTCAGCGCGATTGGGAAGTACGCGATCGTCCGCGAGTTGGGCCGGGGCGCGACGGGGGTGGTGTATTTGGCGACGGACACGAACCTTGGCCGGGACGTGGCGCTAAAGGCGTTGCTTCCGTCGTTGAGCAACGACCCGGAGTTTATCGAGCGTTTCAAGGCCGAGGCGCGCACCGTGGCGACGTTGTCGCACCCGAACATCGTGGGCATACACAGCCTCGACATCATTGACGGCCAAGTCGTGCTTGACATGGACTACGTGGCGGGGACGTCGCTTGGCCCGTTGGTCGCCTCGCGGGCGTTGGGCCCTGCCGAGTTGGCGACCGTGGGAATCGAGGTCCTCGGGGCGTTGTCGGCGTGCCATTCCGTGGGCATCGTGCATCGCGACATCAAGCCGGCCAATATCCTTATCCATCGCGATGGGCGGGCGCGCGTGGCGGATTTTGGCCTTGCGAAGGCCTACGCGGCATTCATGGAATCGTCGGTGTCCAAGAGCTCGCATTCGGGACTCTTCCTGGGTACGCCCCGGTATGCCCCCCCCGAGGCGTGGATGCAGACGGATTTTTCCCCGGCTTGGGACATCTATTCGGTGGGGGCCGTCCTGTACGAGGCCTTGTCGGGCAGGCCGCCTTATGACGGGGCCACGCCGTTCATCCTGATGAAGCAAATGTTTTCGGAGGAGGTTGCGCCGCTTCGGGAGCTCAATCCGGCCATCTCGGAAGCCCTTGCCTCAGTCGTCCACCGGTTGCTGTCGAGGAACCCCGCGGATCGCCCCAGTGCCGCCGCCGCGCTCAATGAATTGCGGGCGGTGCCCGAGTATGACCCGACGATCCATCATTCCGAATCGGTGTCGATTCGATCCGCCGTGCAAAGCGCCATTTCATTCGCCAAGTCCTTGACCGATATCAAGGCGCGCCGTCGCCATCGGTATCGTGTGGTCGGGCTCGCGGGCGCCGGGGCCGTGGCGGCGATCATGTGGCTTGCCGCGAGTTTTCTGCCTGGCCGCCCCGCGCCCGCGAGTTCCGTGCCCGATCAAGCATCGCTGTTCCAGGAGAGAATCCCGGGCGTCCCCGCGTTGCTCGCGGCGCGCATGCATGGGAATGGCAACCCCGCCAGGCTCTTCGATTCGTATATTCACCAGTCAAACACGTCGTCCGGGTACAATTGGCTCTGGTCATCTTCCGCCACCGGCGATCCCGATATCATTTTGGCCCGTCAGGACTTGGGGTTCTGGTTCATGCGGGCCGCCAAGCCGGATGCCAAAAACGTCATCTTCGAGGGAGAATGGGCGGAGTACCTCGATACCGCCGGGAGAGGTTTCCGGCGCGGGACCCTCAAGGGCGCCGGGGTCTGGGTTGTCCCGGGGGAATCCCTGACCGCCACGCTGGACTTTGAATGCGTCGAGGATGCCTCGTCATGGCAATGGACCGTGACGCTGAGCGCCGGATCGACGGAGATCACCGATACACGGTACCTCCACGATTTCGAGGAACAGCCGCTTCTGCGCTCCCTCATCTACAACGAGTTGCTTCCACGGCACCTGACTTGGGCGGAATCCGTCGACCGGCTTTTCCCGAGCATCGCCGACGCCCGTATCCGGGTCCCCTATGAGGCTGCGGCGGACAATGCGGCCGGCCTGGATGGACAATTGTCCGAAGAATGGTGGACGCATAACTATTTCGACCCCGAGGGCCGGCTTGGCGTCTTGCGAGGTTTCCCGGCCTCGGCGCAATGCGTATTGAGGATGGTCTCGACTCCCGGGGCCTTGCTTGTGGGGGTTCGAGCGAATGCGCCGGACGCGAGGCAAGTCACCCTCGAGCTGGCCCTATCGCCGCGCGTTGTCCTCCAAGAATCGAGTTCGTCCTGCTGGCTCATCAGGGTGCAGCCCGATGGATCCGTCGAGACCACCCAGCACACGGGAAATGTCGATGTGCCCGTGTCGATGGACGTGTCCGCGGCGTTCCACCAGGAGGACCGCGTGCTATTTATCGAGTTGAGGGTGCCCTACGCATCGTTGGGTCTGCCCGGATTGCCCTCGATCGAGGACCGGTGGCGCTTCAATTGTCTGCTACGCGACGCCGCGCCGGGAAGCGGCAATCGCGTCATCGCGTCCTGGGGGTTCCCGGAGTTGCTCGAGACGGCCCACGGCGCCATCGCCTCGTTTAGTCTGCCCGGGGGCGCATCCCACACTTCGTCCCGACCGCCGGCGCCATGAGATCCAAGCAAGCCGGGGCCCGACGCCACTTGGCGGCGTTGCTCGTTCTTGGGGGGGCTTGGATCACTGGGCATGCGCAGGAGTTGTCGCTCTCGTCGGACCCCGAATCCTTTGCCATCCTGGATGGCATCGCCTATTTCTCGGCCGATGATGGCGTCCACGGCCGCGAATTATGGCGTTCGGACGGCACGCCGGAGGGAACGAACCTCGTCTTGGACATAATGCCGGGCGAAGCCTCGAGTTCGCCGCGCGAGTTGTTCGCCGCACACGGGCATGTTTGGTTTCAGGCCTATGGCCCCGAGCAAGGGGAGGGGTTGTGGATTACCGACGGCGCCCCCTCGGGGACCCACCTTGTGCATGAGATCGGGCCAAACTTGTCGCCCATAAACCTGGGAAAATTTACCGCGGTCGCCACCGGGGTTATTTTCTATGCCGACACGGAGAATTGGAAGGGCGGACTTTGGTTCAGCGATGGGACCGCTGCCGGGACCGTCCAGGCCCGGGATTCGAGCGGCGAAGCGATGCCCAGCCAGACACCCCAAGAGATCGCCCTGTTGGACGGTGTCCCCTTTTTCTTCATGATTCATAATCATTTCGGCTATGTGCTGACGCGATTCGACGAGGTTTCGCGCACGATACAGCTGGTTGTCGATCCGAACCCGGACACCGGCGACAACTTTTTGGGAATAATCAAGGCGTGGAATCATTCGCTCTATTTTGCCATCGATGACGGCGTGCATGGCATGGAACTCTGGAAATCGGACGGGACCGCGGCGGGGACCGCGATGCTGAAAGACATATGGCCGGGCGGCGAAGAGGCCGACCCGGAGGCCTTGTTCGCATCCACTGGTGGCCTGTATTTCAGCGCCAACGATGGAAACTTCGGCAAGGAACTTTGGGTGAGCGATGGCACCCAGGAAGGCACGCGGCTGGTGCTGGATATTGCCCCAGGCCGTGCCGATGCCGATCCATACAGTATTGTCGGGGCCGGCGGGAATGTGTTCTTCGTAGCCGATGACGGCACGCATGGCCGCGCATTGTGGGTGACCCAAGGGACCGCCGGCACGACCCATATGGTGGCGGACCTGTACCCGGGCCCGACCAGTTCGCATCCCTATCAACTCACCGCCGTCGGAAAAGAGGTCTACTTTGGCGTGACGGTCCATCCGAGGGGCGACGAACTTTACCGTAGCGATGGGACGGAAGCCGGGACCATTCGCGTGGGAGACTTTATCAACGGTCCGCTGGGCTCGGGGCCGTACTTCCTAAACGCCTTCGGGAACGAGTTGCTTTTTGTATGCGACGACGGTCTTCACGGCGGCGAACTGTGGCGCACGGACGGGACTGCGGAAGGTACCCGCATGGTGCTGGACATTCATCCCGTGTTGAGCGCGAACCGGGGCTCGTCTCCCAATCACTTGGTGTCCCTCGGCGAAGACCTCTTCTTCTCCGCGAACGACGCCGATCATGGGGAGGAACCTTGGTTCAGTTTCGGCGAATCGCACAACACGCAACTTCTGGCGGATATTCGCCCCGGCGGCGAGGGGTCCCGCATCCGCGAGGCCGTCTCGATGGGGCAATGGGCCGCGTTTAACGCGGACGACGGCGTACACGGCGACGAGTTGTGGCGGGCGGACGGTTCGCCCAGCGGCACACGCATGGTTGCGGACATCGCGCCGGGCGAGGCATCGTCGGCCCCCTCGGACTTGTTTGTGTTTGGCAACCGCCTATTGTTCACCGTGAATGATGGATCGCAATTGTGGCTTAGCGATGGCACCGCCGAGGGCAGCCGAATCCTCCTTGACACGGGTTTATCGGGGGGTGGATTCAACATCGGGGAGATGGTCCTGTTCGGCGACGCCGTTGTCTTCACCGCGGCCAATTCGGCCCACGGTCGCGAACTCTGGAAAACGGACGGCACGGATGCCGGCACGGTCATGATCAAGGACATCGTTCCGGGCCCCAAAAGTTCAGACCTGTCCGCCCTGTGGGCCTGGAACGGCTGGGTCTATTTCACGGCGCGCGGCGAACCGGGCGTGTACCAAGCTTGGCGCACGGACGGGACTGCCGAAAACACCCTCTCGCTCGGGCGCGACTTCCCCATGATCCGCCCCAAGGACGAAGGGGGCGTCAACCTGTCCCTGGTCTTGCCTGACCGGGTGTATGCCACCTTCAATGATGGCGCCAGTGGAGCGGAACTTTGGATGTTATCGGCGGATCGGTTCTCCTTCAAGAGGGTCAAGGATATTTTCGACGGCCCGGCCAGCTCGAGCCCTTCCGGGTTTGTCCAAATTGGCGACCAAGTACTATTTCGCGCGGACAACGGAATCGCGGGCACCGAGCTTTGGTCCAGCGACGGCACGCAAGACGGGACATTCATGCTGAAGGAAATCCAAGGGGGGGCGGGAGGCTCGGCCCCCCGGGAGTTTACCGTTTCTCCCTTGGGCGGCATATTGTTTAGCGCGCAAGGCGAACTATGGATGACCGGGGGGACCGCCGCGTCCACGGCGGAGGTCGTCGACATCATCCCGGGTGCCGGGAACTCCAATCCTCGCCGGCTGACCCACACCGAAAACAGTGTATATTTCTGCGCCGATGATGGTATCCATGGCGAGGAACTTTGGCGGACGGACGGACTTGCATGGAACACGAGCCTTGTCAAGGACATCCTCACCCGGCGCCCGCTGGGCCCCCGGGAGAATTGAGCATGGGGGGAATGGGAAGAATGGGACGTATGGGACGAATAGGACGTATGGGGGTGAATTCGATATCCGCGGGAATTCCCCAGGCCATTTTTGGAGATCGCACATGAGAATTGTGGTCACAGGCGGGGCGGGATATCTCGGGGCGTGCCTTGTCCCGGTCTTGTTGGAGCGGGGGCATCATGTGCGCGTTTTCGATCGTCTGTGTTTCGGGGAGGATGCGCTCGCCGGGTTAAGGGACAATCCGCACTGCGAGATCGTCCGGGGCGACATCCGGCGGCTCCAGGAATTTCCGTCGTTGCTGGAGGGGGTCGACGCGATCGTCCATCTCGCGGGCTTGGCGAACGATCCCTCGTGCGACCTCGACCCCGACATGACGCACGATGTCAACGTCGAGAGCGCGCGTGAACTCGCGAACCAGGCGGTCCACCGCGGCATACGCCGCTTCATTCTCGCCTCTTCGTGTTCGGTCTACGGCGGGGGCGTTTTCGATTTTCTTGACGAGGAAAGCCCGGCGAACCCGGTGTCGTCGTATGCGTCGAGCAAGGTCGAGGCGGAGCGCTCCGTTCTCGCGATGCGCAGCGAGCACTTCGAGCCCGTCGCCGCGCGCATGGCGACGCTGTTCGGCTGGTCGCCGCGCATGCGATTCGACCTGGCGGTCAACCAGATGACCGCGGCCGCGATGCGCAACAAGGCCATCAACGTCCTGGGCGGCGGTAACCAGTGGCGGCCGTTTCTCCACGTTCGCGACTGCGCGCGGATGATGGCCGATCTCGTCGAGGCGCCCGCCGCGAAAGTCAGCGGCGAGGCCTTCAACGTCGGCGCCGACCAGGGGAACATGCAGATCATCGAGCTGGCGCGCCGGGTTGCCCAGGCATTCGACGGGGTCAAACTCGCGGTCGCGCCGGACGATGAGGATCGGCGCAATTACAAAGTGTTGTTTCACAAGATTCGCGACCGCGTTGGCCATGTTGAGCCCATCTCGATCGAGGAGGGGATTCGCGAGGTCAAGGAACGGCTCAGCGAGACCGGCCTGGAGCCCTTTAGCGAACCCTATTTCAATGTCCACCGGATGAAGAAGCTCCTCGCCACGCCGGTGGACGACGGGGGCGAACCCATCGCTCCGCGGTTCATCCCGCTGGCGAAGCCCGTGCTCGGAATCGAGGAAGAGCAGGCGGTCCTCGAAACGTTCCGCAGCGGGTGGCTCACGTCTGGGCCCCACATCCCCGCATTCGAGAAGGCCTTTGCGGCGACCGTGGGCGCGAAGCATGTCGTCGCGGTCACCTCATGCACCGCCGCATTGCACCTCTCGCTTGTCCATGCGGGAGTGAAGCCGGGCGATGAGGTCATCACGTCGCCGATCACCTGGGCTTCCACGGGGAACACCATCTTGAGCATGGGCGCCAAGGTGGTCCTCGCGGACATCGATCGCTCGACGCTGAACATTAGTCCCGCTGCGGTCGAGGCCGCCATTACGCCGCGGACGAAAGTGATCATGCCGGTCCACATGGCGGGCCAACCCTGCGACATCGACGCGATCTACGGGCTCGGCAAGAAACACGGCATCGCGATTGTCGAGGACGCGGCACACGCCTTGGGGTCCTCGTACAAGGGACGTCCGGTCGGTAGTTTCGGGGCGTACTCCTGCTTCAGTTTCTACGCGATCAAGAACATCACCACGATGGAGGGCGGCGTCATCTGCATGGAAGACGAGGAGGCCGCAAAACGGATGCGGCTGCTCGCGGCCAACGGCATGGCGGTCACGGCTTGGGAACGCTACGGGCGCAGCGCCATTCCCGCGCCGCCCGAGGTGGTCGAGCCGGGCTATAAATATCTCATGGGCAACGTCAGCGCCGCGATGGGACTCGAGCAATTGAAACGGTTTCCGCGATTTAACGCCGCCCGGAGGCGCCTGGCCCACCTCTATCGCACGGCGCTCGCGGGGATCGACGAAGTGTGGATGCCCACGGTCGCGGATGATGTCGAGCATTCCTGGCACTTGTTAATCGTCCGGCTACGGCTCGACCGCCTCACGAAGTCGCGCAACGAAATCGCCCACGCCCTTCGGCGGGAGAATGTCGGCACCGGGTTCCATTTCTACGGACTGCACCTGCACCAGTATTATCGCGATGCCCTCGGCATGACCCCCGAAATGTTCCCCGAAGCCACCGCCGCCAGCAACGAGGTCTTGTCCCTGCCGCTGTATCCCGGGCTCTCGGATAAGAACGTCCATGAGGTGGTCGCGGCGCTGAAGAAGGTGATTCAGCATGCGCGGAAGGGGTAGTAGTGACTCAAATCGGAGGGGGTCGGATTGAGTAACCGTGACTTAGACATAAACGACAGGGTCGCCAAAGCGGTGGCGACCTTCTGGCGAACGCGCAAGCGGCAGAAATCCCGCCAGCAGGAACTTGGCCGTACCGATCAAGGTTCGCGCAGCGCGGTCACCGGCGGCGCCCAGATGGACGGCTTCGTTAATTTGGTGTCGGAGCTTATCCAAAGTGCTGGCATTGCCGAGTCGTGCATATTTACTCGGAAGCGGCATTCGGAACTTCCGGGGTATTTCCGAGCGACCAAAGGCTGGGATCTCGTGGTCGTATCCGAAGGCCGTTTCGTAGCTGCAGTCGAATTTGTGTCCGAAGTGGGTCCCTACTTCGGGCAAAGTTTTAATGTGCGGACCGATGAAGCGATGGGGGCCGCGTTGGACTTATGGGCGGCCTTCGGCGACGAATGCTTCGGACACACTCTGACCCCGTGGCTAGGCTACTTATTGTTTCTTGAAGATTGTCCCGAATCCCAACATCCGGTGCGAACTCAATCGCCCTATTTCCGTGCAAATCCGGAATTTGAGGGGGCCTCCTACTGTCAACGGTACGAACTATTCTGTCGCCGACTTTTCTTGAAAAGGCTATACAACCGCGCCGCATTTCTCGTCTCTGATAGGAAACACGGGCTCAAAGGCAACTATACTGAGCCGGCCACTGGTTTGTCCTTTGAGATGTTCGCGAAGTCGCTGATGGGTCATGTGACCGCTTACGTGTAATATCTGGTTATGTATAGGAAGACAAGATGCCGCAACGATAGATCTTTGTCTCAGGCGCGTGGGTGCGACATCGGTAGGTCAACTCGCATAAGGAGAGCGCGCATTGGACCGAGTGACCAAGGCGACGCGAAGCAAGATCATGGCCTCCGTTCCGTCGCGGAACACTTCGCCCGAGCTTGCGGTTCGCTCGATGGTGCATCGCCTTGGGTACCGGTACTCGCTCGCGAGGAATGACCTTCCCGGCAAGCCGGACATGGCCTTCGTGTGCCGGCGCAGAGTCATTTTCGTTCACGGATGTTTCTGCCACGGCCATTCGTGCCGTCACGGTCGAATGCCCAAGAGCCGGCGGAGTTATTGGACCGCCAAGATCGCTGGGAACAAAACGAGGGACCGGAGGCAATCCAGCCGATTGAGAAAATTGGGATGGTCTGTCATGATCGTTTGGCAATGCCAACTCAAATTGACGCAACGGCTCGAGGGGCGGATTAGGCGGTTCTTGGAT
The DNA here is from genome assembly GCA_947486375.1 of Candidatus Hydrogenedentota bacterium. Taxonomy (GTDB): domain Bacteria; phylum Hydrogenedentota; class Hydrogenedentia; order Hydrogenedentales; genus CANKTP01. The sequence continues at coordinate 15,384 of CANKTP010000059.1, forward strand.
GGATGATCGACCCTTAGGCATTGACCTATTTTCCGGGGCGGGCGGCATGTCGCTCGGGTTCGAACAGGCGGGATTCGATATCGCGGCCGCCATCGAGATCGATCCGATTCATGCGGCCGTTCACCACTTCAATTTTCCCGAGACGAAGGTCATCCCCAGATCGGTGATTGGATTGTCCGGCAAGGAAGTGCGGAAGTTGGCCGGAATCGGTCGACGGCCGGTCGATGTCGTGTTCGGCGGCCCGCCTTGCCAGGGGTTTTCGCTTATCGGCCAGCGCATGCTCGATGACTCGCGAAACGAACTCGTGAAGGAGTTCGTCCGGCTCGTGTCGGAACTCGACGCCCGCATGTTTGTCTTCGAGAACGTCAAGGGCCTGACCATCGGGAAGCACCGTATCTTCCTGGACGCCTTGATAGAGGCGTTCGGCGAGGCCGGATATCGTGTCCGGGTCCCGTGGCAAGTGTTGAATGCCGTAAACTACGGCGTGCCCCAAGACAGGCAACGCTTGTTTCTCCTTGGTGCGAAAACCGGTCTCCGGTTGCCTTCGTATCCGGGGCAGACGTATACGCCGCACGATGACTTGCTTGCCTTGGGGGAGTTGAAACGCTCGCCCACGTGTCAAGATGCGCTCGGCGATCTTCCCGATGCGGAGGCCTTCGAGGAACTGACTTTGTCGGATTCCACGAGGGCGCCCTATTTGAAGAAGTCCAGCGAATACGCAAGGGAAATGCGGTGCATCGGGAGCGATGCATGGCACCGGGGGCACATCCGCGAATGGCGGACCGGGATGTTGACGTGCAGCGCGCGGACCGTCCACACCGACCTGTCCAGGATGCGCTTCGCGATGACCCCGGAAGGGGAGATAGAACCAATCTCGCGTTTCTTCAAGCTGTCGCGCGATGGCGTATGCAATACCCTCCGGGCGGGTACCGACGCGGCGAGGGGGGCATTCACCAGCCCGAGGCCCATTCACTTCGAGTATCCGCGATGCATTACCGTTCGCGAGATGGCCCGGCTTCATGGATATCCCGACTGGTTCCGGTTTCACGTCACCAAGTGGCATGGCGCGCGCCAAGTCGGAAACTCGGTGCCCCCGCCTTTGGCCAGGGCCGTGGCCAGCGAAATTATCCAGGCACTGGGTATCACATCCGAACCTTCTCGCCGGAAGATACTCCTCGGCGATCCAAGCCTGCTTTCCATGGACATGGGAGGAGCGTCGGCGTACTGGGAGATTCCGGTGCCGATCGGAAAGCGCGACCGCAAGAACGGTCAACGCAAGCGGAAACAGGGCGAGATCGAATTGCGCGAGTCGGTCGCGGTGGGCGGCGAATCGTGAAGCCCAAGAAGGCGCCCGAAAACAGGTATGCGGCCCTGATCGAGGACATCTTCCTCATGGGATACAAGAAAGGGGCCTCCGAAATTACGTTCCGCCGTGACGATTTGTTGGAGTCGGCGAAGAAACTACGGATTGATCTACCCAAGAACATCGGCGATGCCATCTACGCGATCCGTTATCGCATGAGCATGCCCGCCCGAATCGCGAAAACACAGCCGACGGGAAAGGTATGGATAATCGAGGGGCGAGGAAGGTCTCTCTACGCATTTCGATTGGTGACGAACGATCGCATCGTGCCGAATGGACAATTGGCGCCCATAAAGATTCCGGATGCGACACCGGAGATCGTCACGGCGTACGCCCTGTCCGACGAACAAGCTTTGCTGGCGAAAGTCCGGTACAACAGGCTGCTCGATATTTTTCTCGGCGTAGCGGCCTATTCCCTCCAGAATCATCTCCGGACAGCCGTGGCCAATATGGGCCAAGTGGAGATCGACGAGGTGTATGTAGCCGTCGACAAGCGGGGACGCCAATATATTCTTCCGGTCCAGGCGAAAGGCGGCAACGATCGACTTTCGACTGTACAGACCATGCAAGACTTGGCGTGTTGCGCCGAGAAGTTTCCCCTGCTTGTATGCCGCGCCATATCGGCCCAGTTTATGGACGACGATGTTATCGCTCTATTCGAACTGGGTATGAGCGCGGGAGACGTCCGGATACTGGAGGAACGGCACTACAAATTGGTGCCCGCCGATCGGATATCGAGGGAAGACCTTCAATCATACGATCTATAAATCCTATCGCTCCGCTCCGTCTCACGCCACCCGCAGCCGGTTCGTCGTGGCGTGGATGAAGGCGCGGAGGAAGGCGTAGCCGAGGCGGACTTCGTCGTAGAGGGCGCGGGGGAGGGCGAGGGCGAGGCGGGGGGCGAAGATGTGTCCGCGCTTGAGGCGTTCCCACAGTTCCTGGTGGATGCGATTGCAGCGGCGGCGGCGGGCTACGTCGGCGAAGGCGAGATTTTCGTAGGCGGTCAGGATTTCTCGAACGCGCACCTCGGCGGCGAGGACAGTGTCGTCGGTGGGAGTTTCTTTCGCCAAATGGCCCTCGTATACGGCGATTTCCCGTACCATCGCCTCGAGTTGGGCGCGCAGTGTGGCGCCACCGGTGACCGCCGTGGGTCGAGGATGGGACTTATGGGACGAATGGGACTTATGGGGGTGTGGGTGGCTTTTGCCGGTGGCATCTTCGTTGTTTGGAGTCAGGGCCCCGAATGCACCCGAAATTGCGCGCAACGCGCCGCGGATTTCCGCGATGGCCTCGGCGGGCGTTGGATCCTCGGCGGCGGCGTGGATTCGGATGCGGGCCTTGCCCCAGGTTTCGCGGACGGCCCCGAGGGTGCGGCGCAGCGGGTCGCCATCGGGGCGGGTGAGCAGCCACATTTCCTGGAACTCGACGAATATTTTTCCCATGATGGCGACCTCGTTTGCGAGGTCCTTCGTCCGCCGCCAGTAATACGCGGCGACGTTCTCCTTCGGAAAAATAGGCCGCCGCGAGTTGCGATCCTTCAAGCGGATGAACCCGGAAATCATCATGTGGACGCCGCGCAAGGTCGTGTACCGGTTGAAGAACGAGACCCAGATCATGCGCCAGTAGCGGTCCTTGTGGGTCCGCATGAGGACATTCGTCAGGTTTTCCTTGTTGTAGAACCCGTTCCATCCCTCGAGGTAGAGCCCGCGCCATTCGCCCGGTTTGAGGTGCGCGTGGCGGAACGTCTCGTGGAAGCTGTCGTAATTGTTGAGATCGGCGTCGAGCGGCACATGGCGCTGGACCATCTCGAAATGATCGCGCGAGCCGGGCAACGGCGTGAGCATGAAGTACGAGGCCTCGTCGACCTTGATCTCGTCGCGGAAAATGGCGAGGCCTTTTCGCATGGACTCGAGCGTGTCATGCGGGAACCCAATGATGACGCCGCCATGCACGAGGATGCCCACGCTGCGCCATGCGTCCACCATCTCGGCATACTGATGGACCTTATTTTGCCGCTTGTCGGCGGCCTTCAAGTTTTCCTCGTTCACGGTCTCGATTCCAATGTATACGAGGAAACATCCCGCTTCGACGGCCCCTTGGATAAATCCGGGGATCCGCCACGCCTGCGTGTCGACCTGCATCATGAACTCGACGAGCCGGCCCCGCGAGCGCATGTCCTTGAGTCCGTCGAAAAGTTCTTTCCAAATGGGGCTGCGTGCGAAATTGTCGTCGGTGAAGAAGTAATTCATGAACCCGAGTTCGTAGTGCGCCTCGATGCTGTCGAGAATCGTCTTCGCGGAACGGCAGCGCATTTTGCGTCCTTGGACGTTGATGATGGTGCAGAACGAACAATTGAAGGGGCAACCGCGGCTCGTGTCCATCGTCCCCATCCGGCCGACAAACTTCTTGAGGTACGCCGGATCGGGTGCGGGCACGGCGGCATGGGTGAGATCGGGAGTTTCCGTAATGCGGTACATCGGCTTGGCGGTGCCTTCGATGACGTCGCGCAGGATTCCCGCGAGCACTCCGGGGGCCTCGACCTCGCCCGCGACGAGCGTCACGCCGTCGCTCATCAATTGCTTCATGCCGTCGTCGGGCTCGTTGAAGAGCGCCATGACGCCGCTGATGTGGAAGCCCCCCATCATGATTCTCGCGCCGGTGTGCCGGAATTCCGCCACCAAGTCGCAGGCCCTCGGGAACTGGTTCGACTGGACGCCGACAAGCCCGATAATTAATGTCGCGTTTTCGCGCGCGCATTGACGGGCCAACGATCGAAAGGGCGTCTTGCAGTAGGCGTCGTCATACACCGAGACGGACACGTCGATGTCCGGTCCCAAGGCCCCGGTCCGCGCGGCATCGACCGTCAGGCTTTGCAGGCAGGTCAAGGTGTTGGATGGAAGCAACCCGATCACGTACCGGTTCACATAGCCCTCGTCGTCGTAGCGCGACGGCAAAACGTATGCCACATGGACCTTGCGCATGATCACACCTCCGGAAAACTCGAACTCGGATTAACTTTGCGGCGATGCCCCGCCTTCGATGGCCGCCCGCACGTCCTTCGCTTGCAGAAAATGGCGTTCCTGGTGTCCGGCGAGCAGCGTCAACCACTGGCCGAGGCTTAGTTTCAAAAGGTTCGTCACGGGCGAAGGGACCTTGACTCGCCCGAGGTCCACTCCGTTCGCGAGGACCGCCGTCTCGATGAGTTCGTCTTGCAATCCGGAAAAGGCCTTGACGATGCGGGATATCGAATGATTGCTGCTGGGGGTGTATTGTTTCGGGGCCTTGAACTTTCGTTTGCGCGCGTCGTCCGTCGGCCCTGTTAACTTCACGAAGTAATTGCCTACCCATCCGTATCGGTATGGGCCAGGCTTACGCCATCCCTTCTCTTCGGCCCGCCGAATGCCGTCGCGCAGTTTCGGGACCGTCTGGCTCCCGATCACCACGAGGTGGTCGAGGCATTCGGCCACGGACCAATAGTTCGGCTGGGGCCGCTCGTTGAACTGGGCGTCGGTGAGTCCCGCGACCAAATCCTGAATGCCCGCTTTCGCGCCGGTGTACCTCTCGACGCAGCGGCGCAAATCGTCGACCAGATGAACCGAAGTTCCGGCGGGGGAAGTCATGCTCGCCATGAAAGGTCTCCTTGGCAATACGGGGACGGCTACAATGTACCGCGAATTATCCTATCACACCCCCAGCGTCGCGGCGGCGGCTTGGGCCCGGGCGGTGGTCGGTCCCGCCGTTGAATTGTCGCGGCGCGGCGGGTAGAGTGCGGCGGAAATTCGTTTGGCCCGCGCGCCGCGGGTGGCTTGGAGGCACGAATGGCTGCAGTGGTGGTGACCGGTTCCGGGGGACTCGTCGGTGCGGAAACGGTGCGCCGGTTTGCCCGCGAGGGACATACCGTTGTCGGCGTCGACAATGACATGCGGGCGTACTTTTTCGGCGCGGAGGCCTCGACCCGTTGGTCGGTGGCCCGGTTGCAGGAGGAGCTTCCGCGATACCGGCACCATGCCGCCGATATCTCGGACTTCACGGCGATGGAGGCGGTGTATCGCGAGCATGCGGGGGACATCGCGCTGATCGTCCACACGGCGGCGCAGCCCAGCCACGACTGGGCGGCCCGGGAGCCGTTGACCGATTTCCGGGTCAATGCGCAGGGGACGCTTAACCTGCTCGAATTGACACGGCAACACTGCCCCGATGCGCCGTTCATCTTTACCTCGACGAACAAGGTGTATGGCGACCGTCCGAACGAACTTCCCCTGGTGGAGGGGGAACTCCGGTATGAACTCGACCCAGCGCAGCCATTTGCGCAACACGGGATCGACGAGAGCCTGTCCATCGATCAATCGAAGCACTCGGTGTTCGGGGCGTCGAAGGTGGCGGCCGACGTGATGGTGCAGGAGTACGGGCGTTACTTCGGGATGAAGACGGCCTGTTTTCGCGGCGGGTGTCTCACCGGCCCGGGGCATTCGGGCGCGGAGCTGCATGGGTTCTTGTCGTACCTGATGAAATGCGCGATGACGGGCACGCGCTACACCATCTTCGGATACAAGGGAAAACAGGTCCGCGACAACATCCATTCGCGCGATCTGGTCGAGGCATTCTGGCATTTTTTCAAGGCACCTCGATCGGGCGCGGTATACAACATCGGGGGAAGCCGGCACTCGAATTGCTCGATGCTCGAGGCCATCGCGCTGTGCGAGGAGATCGCGGGCCGCAAGATGGACTACGGGTACGACTCCCAGAACCGGAGCGGCGATCACATCTGGTGGATTAGCGACGTGCGGCGGTTCCAGCAGGACTACCCGGGATGGCGATATGAATTTTCGCTGCGCGCGTTGATGGAGGAGATATACAGGGGGTTCGAGGGGCGCGCGTAGACCGGAAATAGGCATCCCGGGGCCGACATTTCGCGCCGGCCCCGGGTCGTTCGTTTTTCTCGGTGTCGCTTATTCCGCGCGCTTGCGAATGCGGGTCACCCCGATGGCGGTCACAAGCCCCGACAACAGTCCCAGCCCGAGCATGCCCGCGACCGGGAGGCTGTTCGGGGGCAACACATTAAGCTCGAATGCAGGGGACACCACAATGGCCTTGGCCCCGTCCTCGTACTGGACGGTGTATACACCCGAGTCCGACTCGAGAACAGGATTGAAAGTC
>CANKTP010000060.1 GCA_947486375.1 Candidatus Hydrogenedentota bacterium
CCGATTCCCACGGCGAGTTCATCGCCTTCGCGTGGCGATACTCCTTGGGCGCGCCGGGTTCCGACTGTTTCGTGAGGCGGTCGATGTTGTCGCGAATCGTGAACGATGCCATCGTGGGCTTGCCGTCGTGATCGCGCACGCGGAACACCACCTTGACGGCGGGTGCGCTTTGGAACAGGATCGCCAGGCTATTGCGCGCCGCGAGGTCCTCGGTGCCGGCCCCCGCGTTGAACGACAGCTGCACCTCGCGCGGGCCGACGGCGCTGGTGTACATCTGGAGAATCGTGTACTCGAGCGTCGCGCCGGTCAAGGTCTCGGTCATGGGTTGACTGCGGAAGAACTGGAGTTCGAGGAACCGGTCCGCCACCTGTCCCAGGGAGAGTTCGTTCTCGGGCTTGGGGCGCGGCTGGCTCGACGATGCGTGCAACGCGGGCTCGGCCTGGGGCGAGACGGCGTTCAGCGGCGCCTGCGTGCCCGATTGGTTGTGGACCTTGACGAGATACGTCACCCAACCGTTCTGTATCAGGTGCGGTGTGGCCGGGCCGCGCATCACGCGGACGCGCATCTCGGGGTTGATATGGACCATCGCGAGGCAATGCGGGTCGAGAAGTTCTTGCACGGCCTTGGAAAGCGCCTCGTCGTGCGGCGTGTCCGATAGGGCCTTCAGCCGGGCGGCCTCGTCCGGAGTCAGCGCGCTCCCGATCGTCTCGAGCGCGCCTGCGATTCGTTGGGCTTGGGCGATTGCCGGCTGGGGCGGGGCGTCTTCCACAAGGTAGAGCGACTGCGCGTTCGCCCGACTGCACAGCGCAAATGCCAACAAGCCCACGCACGCATGTCCAAGACGGTTCATGATCCTCATCCTCCCAAGTCCGTGCCATATTACCCTATGCGGCCACGCCGGGTTAGCGGGTATATCTCCCAACCTTCTGCTACGGAAGACCGGGGACAGCCAGCCACCCATCGCGCAAACCGCCGCGCAATGGGCGGAGGCAGTCCCCTCAGTCTCCAACGCCCCGAAGGGGCAATCTATGTCAGCCCTGGGCAACGCCCTGGGAATCGGACCCGAGTAGGCGCAAGCCCTGCGAGGGCGGCCTAAAACCCGCATCCGTCGGCGTAATTTCGCGGCCCGTCCCAAAATCATCTGCGCGCGGTCTCCCTCGAGGCGGCCTCGCGCAGGCGGCGCAGCCCGCGTTCGGCGGCGCGGAGGACCGACGATGCGTTCAGCCCGAGCCGGAGCCCGGCATCTCGATAGGAGAGTCCCTCGAAGTAGTGGAAGCGGACGCTCGAGCGCTCGACCGGCGGCAGCTTGTCAATCCGCCGGAGCATCCACGCGACGCGGCGTTCGCGCTCGGCGGTGGCGCGGAACGCCGCCTCGATCTCGGCGGGGCTTTCGTACCAGGGGCCGCTCGAGATGGGGAGGTTCTCGAGCAGGTGAAACGCGGTGCGCTTGCCGAATTGCGGGCGGGGGCAGTCATCGTCATCTTCGTAGAGGGAAATCGTGAGGCGGGTTTTGCGGGCCATGTCCGTGACCTTTCGGGGTGCGCGGCGGGCGGAAGCGCCCGTCGACGCGCCACGTTAGGCCGGACGGCGAGGGACATACTTTTGGGAATTCGGCGGGGTTTATTCGGAGATCGTGCGATTTTCGGAGAGACGGGCGAAGGATTCGCGCGGGGCGGGCATAGGAAAAACGAAGGGGCGGAGGGGCAACAAATCGGGCATGGGACTCATGGGACTCATGGGACTTATAGGACTTATGGTACTTATGGGGGCGCGATGGACTTTGGGGGACGGCGTCCATGAAGAGGCCGCCGCTGGAATTAACCGGGCGTCCACTTCACACACTGCGTCCGTGCCGGTCCGTGAAGTGTCCGTGGGCCCCCGGGGACGGCTTACAATTACCCCGGGCCTGGGTTGAAGGTCAGGGTGTGCTCGGTTGCGGCGGCGATCTGGCCGTCGGAGACATTTAGCGTGCGGTATTCGCCGCGCAGGAACATCGCGGCCTGGTCGCTGAAGTGGGGGCTGAAGCGGTTGCCCGAGTTGCCGGTGGGCAGGATCGACTCGGCGGCGGTCACGTCGGCGAAGTCGACGAGCAGGCGCATCGAGGGTCCGGAGAGGACCTTGAAGTCTTCGCGCGACTGCATGTTGTTGATCGTCTCGGTGGCGCCGGACGCGGGGAACGGGCCGATGTTGAAAAGGAAGTTCAGCGGCCACGCTTCGCCGAGGGCGTGGCTGTATTCGACCGTGTGCAGGTTGCCCCAACTCCAATCGCCGGGATTGCGGCCGCGGTCCCGGCAGAGCCGGGCAACCGCGGCCCGGAACGCGGCCCGGATTATTTCCGTGCGGGTCTCGCGCGCTTCCGTGTTCGCGTTGTCCCAAAAAGCCGAGGCGTCGTCGAGCACGAAGTGTTTGCGGAAGTTGAAACTCTCCGCGAGGCCCGCATAGGCGTGAAATGCATCCGGGCCGAATTCGTCCGCAACGCCCAGCTCGAGGATTGAGACGCAGGTCTCGTGGTAGACCGACGCGCCGATCGAATCGATGCCGTTCGAGAAATTCCACGCCCCAAGGGCATCGGCCGCCTGGCGCTCCTGGGCCGGCGGGTCCGTCTCGCCCGCCACCGCGGCGAGGATTTCTGCGACGATGGGCGGGGCCGAATACGTGACGATGTCGGTCTGGACCGCCTTGAGCGACCCGATGTCCCAGCGTTCTTTTTGCGCGAGCAGGTACTCGATGCGGGCGGCGCGATCCGACGGTTGCCAGTAGCCCTCGAGCGCCGCGATTTGCCCGACAGGCTTCACGGTCGACTGGTTGTTCGCCGTGATGATGACGCCCGATGGCGGATTGTAGAGTTGCGGGTTGTCCTTGAACTCGACGAAGCCGAGCATCTCGTCCGCGCCGGATGCGCCATCGAGGACAGTCTTCCCCGTGACGTGGGCCGGGCGGATGGGCAGGCGGCCCGCCGCGCACCAGCCGATGTTGCCGGCGGCGTCGGCATAGGAGAGATTGAGCCCGGGCGCCGCGAGGCGCGACGCGGCGGCGAGGAATTCCTCGTAGGTCTTGGCGAGCCCGAGGTAGTAGAAGGTTTCCGGCGCGATGTCCTCGGCCTCGAGATACCCCCACCACAGCGAGAGTGGCGGGCCCTCGTATCCCTCGAGGAAACCGGTGACGATGGGGCCGTGCGGGGTGACGACGACGGACATCTCGATGGGGGCCTGGCCCTTGACCGCGATGGTCTCGATCCATTGGTCGACGGCGGTCCACTCGCCCTTGAACTTCACCTTCGAGGCGTCGGCGGGATGGAATTCCTCGCGATAGAGGTCCGTGTCGTCGTTCTCGAACATCGTGATGGCCCAGGCCTTGATCGCGTTGAATCCGATCATGACCGTCGGCACGAGCGGGAGATGGACCCCGTAGCTCTCGAAATCGCCGTACTTGATGTGCGCCTCGTACCAGACATGGGGGTTTCCGAATCCGATGTGCGGGTCGTTCGCGAGGATCGCCTTACCGGACACCGTGCGTGACGGACCCAATACCCAGGAATTACTCCCGCGAAAGCCGGGGAAAATTGCGAGGGTCTCGGCGACGGCACGGGCGATGGCGTCGGCGCCGGGGGCGGAGAGTGGCGCGGCGGAATCGAGCGTGGCCGTGTTCGGTTTGGGCGCGTTTTCCGTCGTCCCTTCCATGATGGTGACGGGGCGCTCGCGCGAGTATCGGGGGAAGAGCGCCTCGATGTCGGCACCAGGCAGCTTCGCGGCGACGGTCGCGTAGAGCGAATCCCCCGCGATGCCCTCGGCGAAACCATAGGCCATGAAACCCGTCAGGGCCAGGCAGTCGCCGCGCGTGAACGGGCGCGGGATAGTCTGGAGCACGGAGAACTCGATGGGGAGGGGTTGCGTCTCGATGCAGTGGTTGACGCCATCGAGGAATGCGTCGAGGATGAGGAGAAATTCGGGGTCGATGCCCTTGTGCAGGGCGAGGTATTCGTCTGCCTTCCTCGAGAACATGAGGGTGCGCGCGACCTTGTCCATCGGCAGCGCATCCGGCCCGGCGACTTCGGCGAGCTCGCCGCGCGCAACACGGCGCAGGATTTCCATCTGGAAGAGCCGGTCCTGGGCGATCGCGAAGCCATAGGCAAAGTACGCGTCGTGGGCATTGCCGGCCGTGATGTGCGGGACGCCCCATGCGTCGCGGACGACGGTCGCCGTGTCCGCAAGCGACGGATGCGTGCGGGTCCCGTCGAGCAAGGGCTGATGCCGCTGGACGAACCAGGCAAGGCCGCCGGCCGCGCCCGCAGCCAACAGCACGGCCGCGGCAAACGCGAAAAAGCGGAACTTCCACTTCCCCCGCCGACGGGGGGAATCCAAGACGCGGGACGGCCCCATCAAGATGCGTCCCCGGAGACCAATCGATCGGCAATCGCGCCCGCCTTCGCGGCCGCGCCGGCAAGTTCCTTGAGCGCGGCCGCGGCCACGGCGAGCCGTTCCCTGTCCCCGGTCTCGATCATCGAGAAGCGCATCCCGGCGATCTTTCCGTCCTGCGTCACGGCGATGGCCGAAATACGGGCCATGAATTCGCCGGTGCCGCCCTTCTTGAGCATGCGAAAGTCGACAGGCCCGAACGCCTTGCCCTGCATCGTTTCCTTGATGGATTGGGCGAGTCGGGCGCGCTCATCGGCATGGAACAACTCGCCCAGGTTAATTCCCGCGGCGATGTCGGCGCCGGAATGGCCGAACAGGGCGGAACCGGCCGGGTTGAGATAGCTGAGCTTGCTATCCACCCCAACTTCGCACAATACCGCCGGGACGATTTGGGCCATGTGGTGGAACCGCTCGGCGGCCCCGGCCAGGCGGGCCTCGGCGGCCGCAGCCAGGTCCCGCGCCGGCTTAAGCGCGGCCTCGGCGTCCGTGGCGCGGAGTTCCGCGGCGCCGATCGCGGCGGCGGCCTCGGCCTTCGCGGCCGCGAGGGCCGTGTTGAATTTCTCGGCCTCGGCGCTGGCGGCGGCGGTCGCCTGTTCCAGGGCCGCGCCTTGTTGGGCCGCGGCCTGCTCGCGCGCCTCGAGGGCCTGTTGCGCCTTGGCCAGCGCCGATTCGAGTTCGCCCACCCGGGCGGCCCCGGTCTCCGTGTGCTGGTGCAGCTTCGCCTCGAGCGCCTTCGCGGCCGACACGTCCTCGCCGACGCACAATACCCCCACAATATTCCCCGCGGCATCCTTCAACGGACTCCGCGCGATCTGGAGCCAGGCTTTTCCCGATACCCCCGTGTATTCATGCGTCTCGACCGCCGGCTTGTCGCCCGAGAGTACCGTCTTCTCGATTTGCATGTTGGCCGCGGCCAAATCCGCCGGGAACAAATCCGCATCGGTTTTCCCGATGATCTCGTTCGCCTTCTTTCCCACGAACTGGCAGAACACCGGGTTGATTGCCTGGTATTGGTGTTGCAAGTTCTTGAGCATCAGGAACCCCGGCGTCCCGTTGAGGATCGCCATGAAGATATTGCGCTGTTCCTTGAGCCGGTTGTCCAGGCCCTTCATCTCGGCGGCGTTGCGAACGGCGCGTTCGAGACTGGCCTCGACGACGTCGGCCTTGATGAGATAGTCCATGGCTCCCGAACTGAGGACCTTGGCGACCGTCATCTTCTTGTCCTTGGACAAGAGCATGACGACCGGGGTTGTCACGGTGCCGGAGGGCCCGACCAACGCATCGAGGAACTTGAGGCCATCAAGATCGGCGTTGTCATAATTGACGATTGCGCAATCTATCTTCCGTTCCTTGCATGCGGCGACCCCCTTGGCCCCCGTCTCTGCCTCCGAGACCTGAAACTCGGGAGACGCCGCAAGCCACCCCCTCGCTTTTGCCCGGAATTCGGCATCGTCATCGACCAGCAAGACTTGCTTTGTTGCCTCACTCATGCGTTGCTATCTCCTTCGCCTCCCCACGGGGCCGACAAAACGCGCGCCGACGCCCGCGCGGCCTCATGCCCCGACGGCGCCGAATGGGAACTTGGGGAGAATATCACCTGACTTCGCGCGCATCCAAACGCGGAAGACGGCACGGGTCGCACAAGGGGGGAAGGCAAACAGAACAGCCGGTCACGGGATCTCCATCCCGTGACCGGCTGTCCCCGGGGAGGGGCTAAATATCAGTTTCTCCGGCGGCGAAGCATCATGGCGCCGGCGGTGGCAATACCCGCGGCCAGGGCCCCCGCAGCGAAGATTCCGGCCACAGGCAACGAGGTCACGACATTGAGGATGATCGGGTCGCTCACCGTGACCAACTTGGCCGCCGAGTCGGTTACCGTAAGGCGATACGCCCCCGAGTCCGCCAATTCGATGGGATCGATGGTGAGCCCCGCAGTATCCGCGCCGAGGATATTGCCGGTGTTTTCCAACGGCTGACCCCCGTCCTTGTTCCAGGAATAGATCGTGGGATCGACATTTCCGGAAACCGAGAAGCTCAAGGTCACCGATCCCTCGGCAAGCGGCACGGTACCGCCGCCGCTTGGGTCGGCGACCACGGGGCCGTCTGAGACCTCGGCGGCCACGGAAAGTTCGTAGGGTTGCACGTTGTCCGCGGCATCGGCGGTGAAAACGCGAACGAAGTAGGTGCCGGGAGGCAGTGAAACCTGGCTGGCCGTCTCGACCCCGCCCGCACTGGCGGCGTCGCCGGTATCCAGCACCGTCGTGCCATCCGTGCCGATGAGTTGCACGTCGAGATCCATGAAGGCCGAGGGGTCGAAGGCCGAGCCCGTGTCGCAGTTCTCGTCCTGCGGTCCGCTCAGGTAGGAGTCGCCCTCGGGGGCCACGGTCACCGTGACGCCGTGCGAGGAGTCGATGGTGAACGCGTAGTAATCCTCCTCGTCGTTTCCATACAGGCTGACGAGCGGCTCGACGGCGGTTTCGTCCGAGAGCGTGCCGAGGTCCTTGGCCGCTGCCGCCGATACGTTCCCGAGGTTGGCGTCGCCGTAATGCTTCTGGGCGCTGATCCGGTCGTCGAACTGGGGTCCGTCGAAGTTGGACGAGACGGTCGGCTCCATCAATTTCGTCTGCTCGATCGGGCACGTATGGGGCATCCCGAGGCCATGCCCGTGCTCGTGGGTGATGACATTGCGGAGCAAGAGGGAATCGCCGGAGGTGACGCTGTAGAACAAGATATTGTCCGTGTCGAAAACCATGTCACCGAAGTTCGGAAAATAGTTGAAGGCGAGGATACTGGGCCCTGATTCACCGTCAATGCTATAGCCGCCGATCCGGACATCGCCCCGGACGTTGACCACCCCGGGCTCGCCGGCAGTGGGGCCGGGGAAGGTGCCGCCGTCGTCGTTTGGCTCGAAGACGTAGGTGGTACCGGTGATGTCGCCCCATTCGGCGAAGGCCTGGGCAAACTCGGCCTGCCATGTCGGCACGGAACCGTAGATGCCCGTCATGAAGGCCTGAAAATTGCTCGGGGCGGTGGGGTTTCCGATACCGGGGTCGCCGGGAATCGAGGTCCCGTCGGGGATGAAGCTGTATGTGATCGTAATGGGTTCGCCGCGCACGAGCCCGCCGCCGTCGGTGGCCGTTTGCGACCAGCGAAAACCGATCTCCTCGAACTTCTGGCCGCCGAAGAAGGAGCGATTGAAGAGTCGCATGACGTCGTCGGGCACGGGGCCCGAGAAACAGAATGCGCGCTGGGCTGCGGCGGGGTCGCCACCGACGGCGATGCGCGAGACGATGCGCTGGTGAAACGGAGAGAGCGAGGCGAAGGACTCGATGCTGACGTCTGCCTTCGCTGCCTCGTAGAGTTGCGCTTGGCCGGGTGTCAGCACCACGGCATCTCCCGCCGCCGCCCAGGACGCCAATAGACAACTCGACAACAAAAACGCCAGGACCTTGATCATGAGCCGAACCCTTCCCCGTCCCGCAGCCGCGGGCGTCGGACACAACCGGCGCGAGCGCGATCCGCCGGTTGCGTTTGCAAAAAAACGCTCGCCCTAGTACTACGCTCAATCTTCCCCAAAAACACTTTACCATGCCCCCCGGAGAAAGGCCAAGTCTCGCGGGGGTGGACACGCACCCGCCGGGCTAAGTACCATTGCGCCGCACCCCACCCCCGGTATCCCCGCATGGACCCCCTCGAATACTTCCGCATCGCCATCCAGACGATCGCCCAAAACAAGGCGCGGTCGCTCCTGACCATGCTCGGGGTCGTGATCGGGGTCATGGCCGTGGTGATGCTGGTGGCGCTCGGGGAAGCGGCCCAGCGCTACATCGAGCTCCAGTTCGCGGGCATGGGCAGCAACCTCATCAGCGTGACCCCGGGCAAACAAGAATCGACCGGCGCCGCCCCCATCGTGTCCAAGAGTTTCCGGAAACTCACAAACGAGAACGCCCGCGAAATTCGACGCCGGGCCCGCGGGGTGGCCCATGTGGCCCCCATCGTCGTCGGCGCCGGCGCGGTGCGGTCCGGGGGACGCATGCGCGATTGCATGGTGTTCGGGGTGACCGAGGATTGTTCGCCCGTAAGGAACATCTACGCCCGGACCGGCCGCTTCGTCACGGCGCCGGACGTCGAGAAAAACGCCGCGGTGTGCCTCCTCGGGCTCCAAGTCAAGACCGACCTCTTCGGCGGGAAGAATGCCTTGCACGAACAGATCACGATCAATCGCCGCAAGTTCCAGGTCGTCGGCGTTCTCGAGGAATTGGGCACCACCCTCGGGATCAACATGGACGACATGGTGATGATCCCCCTGCCCGCGGCGCAGCAGATGTTCCACGGCGGCCAGGACGAGCTCTACCAGATTATGGTATCGACCGCGAACGCCGCGGACGTGAGCGAGGCCGCCGCAAGCATCCGCGAGGTCCTGATCGAGGCGCACGACCACACCGAGGATTTCACCATCGTGGACCAGGCGTCGATCCTCGAGACCTTCAACGACATTTTCGGGGTGCTCAAGGTCATGCTGACGGGGCTGGCCTCCATCTCGCTGCTGGTGGGCGGGATCGGCATCATGAACATCATGCTCGTCAGCGTGCGCGAGCGCACGCGCGAGGTGGGCATTCGCAAGGCCATCGGCGCCACGCGAGGCGACATTGGGCTCCAGTTCCTCGTCGAGTCCGTCGCGCTCGGCGGCGTCGGCGGGATCCTCGGGATCGCATTCGGCTACCTTGGGACCGTCTTGCTCGCGATCTTCTACCCCGTGTTCCCCGTGTCCATCTCGGCCTGGTCCGTCGCGATGGCGTTCTTCTTCAGCCTGGCGGTCGGGGTGTTCTTCGGCGTGTATCCCGCGATGACGGCTGCCAGCGTCGACCCCGTCGAGGCCCTCCGTTACGAGTGACCCTACCGGGCCCGGGCCATCGCCTCGCGGATGCCGTCGGCAAGCGCGCCCGCACGCGGGCTGCGCATGATGCTGAAGTGATCGCCCTCGACGACGCGGACCTCGATCCGCGACGGATCGATCCAGCGTCCCCAGCCTAGGAACGGATCGGCATTCAGGGGAGTCTCGGGCTGTTCGGATGCCCGGAACAGGAGGAGGCGGCCGCCGTAGGGTTCGGGGCGGTATCGTTCCCGGGCCTTGAAGTTGGCGCGGGCGATCGTCACGAAACGCACCGTCGAGGGCTGGTCGATCGACAATAGTCCGGGGTTTTGTTCGACCAACTGGGCCATGCCCGCCCTCTTCAGGTAGGACCCGTAAATCTGCTCGAGCCATGTCGCGCGCAGGCTTTCCCCGAGCGGCTGGCGCCTCGAACCTCCCGACCGGCGGCCCACCGTGGCGATCATCATGTAGGCGCCGTCCACGATCGTTCCCAAGCCGGATCGGGCGAGACTCGCGACGAAGTTAAGGTTGGCGCTAAGGCTGCGCAGGGTGTAGCGCCGCGATTCGGAGAAGGCCACCGTCTCGATCAACGCCACCATCCCCACCTCGTCGCCTTGCGCCCCCAATTGACGCGCCACCTCGAAGGCGACAGACCCGCCGTACGACCATCCCGCGAAATGGTACGGGCCCTGGGGTTGGATCGATTTCATGGCCCCAATATAAATCTCCGCCATCTCCTCCAGCGTCCGGCAAGGCGGCCGCGTACCTGTCGACGCCGGGTCTTGCAGGGCATACACCGTCCGTGTCGCGCCCAAATGGTGCGCCAGCGCGTAATACGGGAACGTGGTCCCCCCCGCCGGCGCAAGGCAAAACAAGGGGGTCCCGTCGCCGCCTTGGATGCGCACCGCCACATCGGGGGCACCCGCGGACAGCCCCAAGTGTTCGCGCGGGGCGGAAGGCGCGATGCCCCCGATGCGCCGCGCGAGCCCCGCAATGGTCGGGTCTTCGAATATCGCCCGCAACGGCAACTCGACCCCGAACGCCTCGTTCAAGCGCGAAAGCAATTGAATCGCCAACAGCGAATGTCCGCCCGAGTCCAAGAAGTTGTCCGTCCGCCCCGCTGCGGGGATTCCCAACACGTCGCACCACTCGCGCGCGACTTGCTCCTCGACCGGACCAGAGGGCGGGCCGGAGACCGGCCCCGTATCGGGCCGCCGTGGACTCGGAAGGGCTTTCCGGTCGATCTTTCCGTTCGGCGTCGTGGGAAACGCATCGAGGATCATGATTGCGCTGGGCACGCAATACGGGGGCAGCCGGTCGCGAAGCGCCTTGCGCAGGCCCGCCTCGAGGCCGCCCCCGGGGTCATCCGC
This sequence comes from Candidatus Hydrogenedentota bacterium, assembly GCA_947486375.1. GTDB lineage: Bacteria > Hydrogenedentota > Hydrogenedentia > Hydrogenedentales > CANKTP01. The sequence goes on from CANKTP010000060.1 coordinate 10,659, forward strand.
CGCCACGTATGCGGTCAACTGGTCCTGAATCACCACGACGATGGCCGCCCTCATCCCGGGTTGGGCCATCAAGACGGACTCGATTTCGCCCGGTTCGATCCGGATTCCGCGCAGCTTCACCTGGTTGTCCAAACGTCCCAGGAACACCAGCGTCCCGTCGGGCCGGAACATCCCGCGGTCGCCCGTGCGGTACATGCGCGCGCCCGGCACGAAGGGATCGGGCAGGAACCGCTCGGCGGTGAGCCCGGGCTTGTTCAAGTATCCTGGGGCAACGCCCGCGCCGCCGATAAAAATCTCGCCCGGAATACCCGGGGGGACTACGTGGCGCCAGCCGTCTAGCACGTATATCTTTGCGTTGGGTATCGGCCTTCCCAAGGGCGCCGTGCCCCGCGTTCCGTCCGCCTCCGCGACCCGATGATAGGTCGAGATCATCGTACACTCGGTCGGGCCGTACTGGTTGACGACCGCCGCGTTCGGGAACACGCGCCCCGCGTCGCGGCAGAGCCGCAGGGGCAACGCCTCGCCGCTGACGAGCAATGTCCGGACCGAGGGAAAGGACTGGTCCTTCGCCGCATCCACCAAGGTCCGCAGCACGGTCGGCACGAGGCTGAGGATTCGCGTGATGTCATGCTTCCGGATCAGGCCTAACAACCGGCCGGGCATTCCCTCGTCGTCCGGCGATGGCATGATGACCGTCGCGCCGGCCGCCAAGGGGCCGAACAGGTCGCGGATCGACGCGTCGAACGAAAGCGAGGCGAGTTGGAGCGCGCGGTCGCCGGGATTCAGCTTCCACTGGCGCAGCATGTACTCGATGAAATTCACCGCGGGCCCATGCAAACCGAGCACGCCCTTGGGCTGGCCGGTCGACCCGGAGGTGTAAACGACGTACGCAAGATCGCCGGACGAAACGGATACGGGCGTCGCCGACGTCGGCGCATGCGCCAATTCCTCCGTGTCGCCGTCCAGATCCAGGACCTCGCCCCGGAATGCGGCGAACCGGTCGCGGAAAACGGTCCGGGTGATCAACGCGCGCGGCGCGGCGTCGTCGAGCATGTACGCGAGGCGGGCCATCGGGAATCCGGGATCGAGCGCGACGTAGGCCGCCCCGCATTTCCACGCGGCGAGGATACTGGCGGCGGCATCGACCGAGCGTTCCAGGCAAATGCCCACGACCGCGCCGGGGCCAATCCCGCGGCGGGCGAGCGAATGGGCGATCCGGTTCGATCGGCGCTCGAGCTCCCCGTGGGTCAACCGGGTCTCCCCGCAAACGATCGCGACGGCATCCGGCGATAGGATGGCTTGATCCCGCGTCAGTTCGTGCAGGCATGCCGCGGGTACCGCCGCAGTCTCGCCCGAGCCAAGCGCCAGGACGGCCCGGCGCTCGTCTTCCGACGCGAGCGGCATTTCGGAGATCCGGACTGACGGGTTGGCCGCGGCGGCGGCGGCAAAGCGGAGAAACCGTTCCACCATCCGCTCGATGGTGGAACGGCCGAACAAATCCGTGTTGTAATCGAGCGTGCCCTTGAGCGCGTCGTTGTGCCGGGCATTCCCCGCGCGCAAATACATGGTCAAGTCGAATTTCGCCTTGCCCGCATGGAATTTCAGCTCGGTCAAGCGAAGGTCCCCGATCGCCGAGGCGTCCTCGGGGGCCGGTTCATGGACAAACATCGCTTGCACCAGCGGCGAATGCGCGAGGCTCCTCTCAGGTTGCAACGCCTCGACCAACTTCTCGAACGGCACTTCCTGGTGCTCGAAGGCGTCGAAGGCCTCCTGGCGGATCCGCTCGACCACGTCGATGAACCGGGGCTCCCCCGAAAAATCGGTCCTCAGCACCAGCGTATTCACGAAGAACCCGATGAGGTCGCCCAGCTCGGGACGAATTCTCCCCGCGATGGGGGTCCCGACCACGATGTCATCCCGCCCGGTATACCGCCACAGGAGCGTCTTGAACACGGCGAGCAAGGTCATGTAGAGCGTCGCGCCGCCGAGCTTTCCGGCGGCCCCGAGGCCGACGACCGTCTCGCGCGGGACCTCGAACGCGATGTAACTCCCGTTGAAGGTTTGCACGGCGGGTCGCGGCCGGTCGGTGGGCAGCTCGAGCAGCGGCGGCATCCCGGCGAGCTTGGCCCGCCAGTACTCCACCTGGCGATCGAGTAGCGGACCCCGGAGCCGCTCGCGTTGCCAGTGGGCAAAGTCCGAATAACACACCGGCAGCGGGGCCAGCGGCGAGGCGAGTCCCGCCGCGAAGGCCTCGTGGAGCGCCTTGAGTTCCTTGAACAGCACGCGAATCGAAAGGCCGTCGGACACGATGTGATGCATCGAGAGGACGAGAACATGGCTAAGCGGCGCGGTCTTGAGCAGCAGCGCGCGGACGAGCGGGCCCCGCTCGAGATCGAAGGGCCGTTCCGCCGCGTCATGCGCCCGGCGTTGCGCCTCGGCTTCGGCTTCCCCGCCCGCGCGCGTCGAGAGATCCAGGAATTCCATCGGCCATTCGCCGGAATCGGCGATGGCTTGGAAGGGACGTCCGTCAATGGCCCGGAATGTAGTCCGCAGCGGCTCATGCCGCGCCACCAATTCGTCCAGGCATCGCTTCAAGAGGCCCGCGTCCAGCGGCCCTTCGGCCCGTACCGCCACCGTCGGAAGGTTGTACGCCGCGCTGTCCGGCTCCAGCTGGTCGAGGAACCACAGCCGCTGCTGCGCGAACGACAAGCGCGCGTGGCGGCGGCCCGTTCCCAGCATCTCGCGAATGGCCCCCTTGTGCTCCGCGATGGCCGCGCGCAGCGGCGCGGACATCGTCCCCGGCGCGGCGCGATACCCGAGGCCGTCTTCGACGGCCTTGAGTTGGACCCCTTCCTGGAGCAACGTCGCGAGGAAGCGCGCCGTGCTCACACTACCCCCTCTTCCAAATCGACCATCCGGTGCGAGGCCGGGTCCCCGCTACCCGTGCCCGGGGCCGCCTCCGCCAAGTGTTCGCATACCAACAGCGCGAGCGACGGGATGGACGGGTGATCGAAAAACGCCCGCGGCCGGATATCGAGCGACAACTCCGCGTTCAATTGGCCCATGATTTCCATCAGCATGATCGAGTCCAGGCCCAACTCGACCGCGTTCGTTTCCCCCGTCAACATGCCGGGGTCCATTTCCAACACGGCGGCAAAACGCCGGCGAAGCTCGTGCTCGACAATCCGCGCGCGCGCCCCCTCCGGGGCCTCGAGGACCCGCGTCAACAGCGCGCGGCTCGGCGGAAAATGGCTCATGGCGAACACGGGGGCGTCCGTCGGCGCCATCTCGACCCAATAGCGCTGGCGGTCCCACGGATAGGTGGGGAGCGAGATGCTACCGAACGCGGCGCCGGCGTCGAACGCGCGCCAATCGATGTCCACCCCCGCCGCGTAGGAGCGGGCCAACAAATCCAGAATCCCCGGCCACTCGAGGAGCCGCGCATCGATCGCGGTTGCGTCCGTCATCCTGCGGGACGCAAGGATGGCGCCGAGGTCGCCCGGGGGCCGCGCGGCTTCGTTCAATATCTCCGGGCCCGGCACCTGCCCCGCGCCCAGGAAACCAATCCCCGCGACCGCCACGCCCGTGCGCAGCGGACCCAGCGCCGTCTTGAGCGCGGAGGCCTCGAAATCCTCGATGCCGCGCCCCAAGTCGCAGGCCAATTTCAGGCCGCGCTCGAACGGGAGCGCCCCGGCCCAGGTCAACGCCGGCAACAACCCCGCCCCCGAGCCCGCCACTGCCGCGGGCCGCAATCCCCATGCCTCGAGGCAGCGGGCGAGGGCGTAGTCGAGTGCAAACCGGGCCGCATGGCCGTAGTCCCCGCGCTCGAGAAGCCCTGCCTTGTCCCCGTACAACACATCGATCAGCGGTTCCCCGAGATGCCGCCGCAGCGCCGCGTCGCATTGATCGATCGTCTCGCGAAATTCGGGGCACGCCGCGAACAGGGTCTCGCCCGCGCCGGGTCCCGGCAATGTGCCCGTGCCGTGTACGAATACCGGCCTCGGGATCGCGTTGTGCCGGCGGACTCCCGCATGAAACGCGCCCGACTCCCCGTGTGCGAAGGCCGACAATGCCGAGACGGCTTCCGCCGGTTCCGCCGCCACGATCGCGAGCCTATGCTCGAAATGCGCCCGCCGCGTGTTGGCGCAATGGGCCACACCCGCCATCGAATGGCCTTCGCCCAGGAGCGAAGCGTATCGCTTCGCGAGTTCGCACAGGGAGGTTTCGCTGCGCGCCGAGATCGCAAGGATGTGCGACGGACGGTGCGTCGCGCGTTCCACCGGCACCGGCAGCGGAGCGGGCCCTGCCTCGACGATGGCGTGCGCATTCGTACCGCCGAACCCGAAGGCATTGACCCCGGCAAGGCGGCGCATCCCGGGCGGCCACGCGCAACGCTCGGTGGCGGGCCGCAGTTCGCTTCCCTTCAGCCGGATGTTCGGATTCAGCTCCGAGAAATGCAGGTTGCGCGGGATCTCGCCACGCCCCAAGACGAGGACGGCCTTGATCAGGGCCGATATTCCGGCCGCCCCTTCCAAGTGCCCGATGTTGGTCTTTACCGACCCGAGAATACACGGTTGGCCCGCCCGTCGCCCCTCGCTCAATACGGCCCTCAAGGCATCCACCTCGATGGCGTCGCCCAGGAGACTGCCGACCCCTTGCGTCTCGACATACCCGATGTCCGCCGGCGAGGTCCCCGCCCGGCGCAAGGCCTGGCGGATGACCGCCTGTTGGGCAAGGCCATTCGGGGCCGTCAATCCGTTCGTCCGTCCGTCGTGGTTGACTGCCGTGCCGCGAATGATGGCCAGGATGGAGTCCCCGTCGGCCGTGGCGTCCGCCAAACGCTTCAGGACGACCATCCCCGCCCCTTCGCCGCGCACGTAGCCGTCGGCCTTCGCGTCGAAGGCCTTGCACTTTCCGTCGCCCGATAGCATGCGCGCTTGCGACAAGATCACCGACACCTCGGGGGCGAGAATGGCGTTGACGCCGCCCGCGAGCGCAAGGTCGCATTCGCCCCCCGCCAGGCTGCGGCAGGCAAGATGCACCGCGACCAACGACGAGGCGCAGGCCGAATCGACGGCGAGGCTCGGTCCCTTGAGGTCGAGAAAGTAGGCCAACCGGTTCGCGGCGATGCTGTGCGCGTTCCCGGTCCCGGCATACGCATCCGAACGCGAGGCCGAGGCGTGTTGGATTTGGACGTAGTCGCTGCCGCAAATTCCCGCGAAGGTCCCCGTGTTCGATCCCGCAAGCGAAGGCGCGGGCAGTCCCGCGTGCTCCAGCGCTTCCCACGTCACCTCGAGAAGCAGGCGCTGCTGCGGATCCATGCGCGCCGCTTCCCGCGGAGAGATTCCGAAAAAGGCCGCGTCGAAGCGGTCGATGCCCTCGACAAACCCGCCCCGCATCGAGTTCGTTTTTCCGGGCGTGCCGGCATGCGCGTCATACCACGCCCCCGCGTCCCACCGATCGGGCGGGACCTCGGTCACCGCGTCGACTCCATCCCAAAGCATCTGCCAGAACGAACCCAGGGTGGGCGCGCCGGGAAACCGGCAGCCCATCCCGATGATCGCGACGGCGTCGCCCGGCAACGGGTCCCGGCCCGGGGCGGCGACTGCCTGGGGGGCGGTCCCGTCCGAGGCGAGATGCGCGGCGAGGGCCTCGACGGTCGGATAATCGTAGATGACGGTGGAAGGAAGTTCGCGTTCGAGCCAATCTTGGAGATCGCCGGAAAGCATGACGGCGTCGCGCGAGGAGAGCCCGTGGCTTTCGAAGGGTTCGCGCAGGTCGATCTCGTGGGGGGCGATCCCCATGATATCCGCGAGTTGCGCGACCAGCCAGCCCTGGATTTCCTCCTGGGTCTTCACGGGCTACCTTTCCAGGATATCCAGGGTCCCATGGAGGTAACCGCGCTTGCAGGCGTGGCGTTGAAGCTTTCCGCTCGAGGTCTTCGGGATGCCCCGGGTCTTGAGAAACACGACGTCGTGGACTCGAGCGTCGTGGCACGCCGATACCGCCTTGCGGATGGCCGCCGTCGCCTCTCGAGGGTCGAATGGCGCGCCGCCCGTCACGACTTCCGCGACCACGACCAATCGCTCCGCCCCATCAATATCCACCGGGAACGCGCCGATGCACCCCGCCCGGATCGAGGGATGGCAACTCTCGACCGTCGCCTCGATGTCCTGCGGGTAGTGGTTCGTCCCGTCGATGATGATCATGTCCTTGATGCGCCCGGTGACGTAAAGCTCGCCCTCGTGGACGAACCCGAGATCGCCCGAGCGCAACCAGGTCCCGGACTCCGGCGCGCCTTGGACCTCGGCGCGGAACAAGCGCTCGGAATCCTCGGGGCGGCCCCAATACCCTTGCGCGACGCTCCCGCCCTGAATCCAGATTTCGCCCACGGCGTCCTCGGCGTACTGTTCCCGCGTGTCCGGGTGGACAATGATGACCCGTGTCGCCCCGAATGCGAATCCACAGCCCACCACCTCGCGTGCGTTCGCGTCGCCCGCGGCCGCGATACGGACCTCGTGCCGGTCGAGGGCGCCCGGCTCCACCCGCAATACGCCGGGTTCCTCCGCATGGGGACTGAGGGTGGTCACCAGCGTCGTCTCGGCCATGCCGTATCCCGCCATGTGGGTGGCCGCGCGGAAACCCGCCGGTCCGAAATGTTCGGAGAATTTACGCAGGCTCGCGGCGCGAATCGGCTCCGCGCCGTTGACGGCAAACCGCCATGAATCCAAGTCCAGGGCGGCGCGCTGTTCCGGAGTCGCCTTCTTCGCGCCCAGCTCGAGCGCAAAGTTCGGGAACGCGCTCATCCAAGCCTTGTACTTGGAAATCGCCTGGAGCCACCGGAGGGGCCGCATGAGGAACGACATGGGCGCCATGAGGACGGAATGGCCCGCGCAATAGACTGGGAGCAGGATCGTCCCGCACAAGCCCATGTCGTGATACTGGGGGACCCAGCCCACGATGACCTTGCCTTGGCCAAACATGACGCCCTGGCGCATCGTCTCCGAATTGTCGATCAGGTTGGCGTGGGTGACCATGACGCCGCGAGGATTGCTCGTGGAGCCCGAGGTGTACTGGAGGAAGGCTATCGTCGCGCCGCCGATTTCGGGCGCGCGCCATTCGTCCGCGCGCGCATCCGTGAAGTCCTCGGTGTCTATCCACTCGCAGCCCCTGCGCTCGGTGTCCATCGACTGGAAATGCTCGCGCAGTGGCATCACCAGGTGACTTGCCAGGATGACCTTGGGCCCCGAGTCGTCCGCGATCACCTTGAGGCGCGGGAGGGTCTTGGCCAGCCGCGAAGGATCGGGGGGATACGCGGGGACCGCGATGATGCCCGCATAGAGACAACCGAAAAACGCCGCGACGTACTCGAGGCCCTGCTCGTAGACCAGGAGCGCCCGGTCGCCCGGGCTGCAATGCTCCAGCAATTCGACCGCCAAGGCGCGGGCGCGGCGGTCGAGTTCCGCCCAGGTGAAGGTGGCGCCCTCGGCATCGCCGTCCACGAGGAACGTAAACCCGCGCTCGCCGGGGAACCGGGCCGCGTTGGCGCGAAGGGCGTCGACATAGGTTTTGTAGCCGGGGCCGGAATCGCCGCCGGGGTGGCGGGCCACCTCGGCATGGGGGGCGGAGTGCCCAGTACCCAAGCCGTCCGTGGCGTGAGCGTCGCGCATCGTGAGAGTCGGATTCATCGAATAAAGCCCCAAGTGTCGACCGCAGCCACCAACGCGGACCGCCGAAGGCCGACCGATCGGGCGTCGCCCAAGTTTACCGGAACTGCACCGTCAGGCCATGCGCGCCGACGGCGCGGGCATTTAGATTTCGTTTCCGGGTTTCCACTCGTAGATAAGGCCGGGGTCCGACGTGTAGCGTTTCATGAACGTACCGAAGGGGAAGGCCTCGCCCGCGTCGTACGCGCGATGATCCATCGTCGCGCACAGGCTGATGACGCAACGGGCAACGACCTCGCCGTTCACGACCCTGGGCGCCATGTGCATGTCCCCGAGACCGAACATCATCACTTCCGGCGGTGCCAGGACCGTCACCGTCTGGCAACCGGGAATCATCATCCCGATATTCGCGAGGCTACACGTGGCCCCGAGGATTTCGTGGACCGCAAGCTTTTGCCCGGCCGGCACCCGGTCGGCCTCGGCCTCGGCCTTCCGCCGCGTGAACAACATGTCCCGCGCCATCAGGAAGCCGGGATAGAGCGCGCGAAAATCGAGGTGGCGCAGGGCGGGGCCCATGTATTCCCAAACGGCCCCGCGGTAAAGTTCCTCGGGGTCGGTGCGCCGCGCGCGCCGCGACAGGTCGCGCAATTCGTTGGCGACCTGCTCGATGGTCTTCTGGTGGGCATTGCGTATGACCGGCCTGATCACGCCGTATTTCGTGTGGACCGTCACCCCGATATTGATGTCCTCGGCTTGGTAAAGAGTGCCGCCATAGCGGAGGGGGCTGTAATCGAGGAACGCATTCATGCACGGCGTATGATGGAGGGCGTGCGCGATGGCCTTCACGAAGAAGGCCGAGAAGTTCTTGTGGATCGCCCGGCGGAAAAGGATCTCGTTGGTCATGGCCGCGCCGGAATGATGGAGGGCGTGCTCCTTCTCCTTCCCGTATTCCAAGAGGGCCGTGACATCGAATTCGGTGTTCATCGCCGCATGGGGAATGCGCTTGGCGGCAATGGACAGCATATAAGCCACACCCAGCCGGAGGAAGGTGAAGCGTTTGGCCTCTTTTATTTTTACGTTTTCACGTAAATACGTTACCCTGTAGTCCTGAAACAACCACGCCCCAATGTCCGAAAAGCGCCAACGGCGGCGTTGGGTGGGGGAACTTACCTCCTCCGGCGTCGCCAATGTCTCGCTGGGACCCACCTCGGGCGAGGTGACCAATTGTGTAGCCCTTTGCATATCAACCCTTTACGCGTTCGCCCAGACTATGGGCGTAGCCACGGAGCCCACCCCAATAGCCCATTCTACCGTCCAGAGTTCATTTCGTAACAGAAATGGGCACGCTGGGGCATCGCTTCCGGGCCCGCCGCGTCTCCACCGATCGCCCGGTTTATCTCTCGGTGCCGTGCCGGCCGCCGTGGGGAGTATCGAAAGCCGCTCGCCGTTGAGAAACGTACTTGCGGCGAATTGGCCGTTGGATGCGCCACAGGGTCGTAGGGGACAGGGCGCTTTCATTTGATGTGGTACATAATCCCGAGGCGGCGTGTGCCGCGTGTATATACACACGCTCACCCGGCGTTCGGGAAGACCGTCGCTTCGGTTTTGCATTCCGGCGGGTCCGTCGTGTACGATCCGCAGTTCGTGCGCGGGTGGTGGAATTGGCAGACACGCCAGACTAAGGATCTGGTTCCTGGAAACGGGATTGCGGGTTCGATTCCCGCCTCGCGCACCATCCATCCTCCCCAGACAGGCATTCCGGTCGATCCCGAGCATCCCGCGCGGGTTCGATGCGTCGAATCCGGGCGGATCTCTCGTTGGAGCCAATCCAGTGGGTCTGTATTCGAAATACATTTTCCCACGCATGATCAACCTAATCATGTCGAGCGGCCAGATGAAGAAGGCACGCGTATCGGCGCTGGCGAATGTCTCGGGCGATGTTTTCGAGATCGGATTCGGAACGGGCCTGAACCTTCCGCATTATCCGGCGGGGGTGAAAAAGATCGTGACCGCCGATCCGAACCCCGGCATGGCCCAGTTGGCCCGGCGGCAAATCGCGGAATCGGGCATCGAGGTGGACCTGCGCATCCTCAATGGCGAAAGCCTGCCGATCGAGGACAACTCCTTCGACAGCGTGGTCTGTACGTGGACGCTGTGCAGCATTCCGAACGTGGGGCAAGCGCTCCGGGAGATTCGGCGGATCATGCGGCCCGAGGGCCGGTTTTATTTTGTCGAACATGGTCTTGCGGACGATCCGGGCGTGCGGAAGTGGCAGAACCGGCTTACGCCATTGCAGCGCAAGATTGGGGACGGATGCCACTTCAACCGGAACATAAAGGAATTGATTGCCGACCAGGGCTTCCGGTTTGAGAAACTGGACAACTTCTACATGAAGAAGGCCCCGCGTGTCGCGGGCTACATGTACCAAGGTATCGCGGTGAAGGCGTGACTGCGGCTGGGTCAGTGCGGGATTAACAGGCTCTTGCCGCTCTCGGCGATGATCGACTCGACTTCCTTGGGCACGAATGCCCCGCCCGATATGATCATCTTCATTGCGTCCTCGATGCCAACCCGGAGTTCGAGGATATCGGGGGGCGGCACGTAGATGAGGAGACCGGTGGTCGGGTTTGGGGTGGTGGCGATGAAGACCGCGTGCAGTTCCTTTTGTACGACCCGCTGGAGGAGTCCTTGCCGTGTGTTGGTGACGAACCCGACCGCGTAGATTCCCTCGCGGGGATACTCGACGAGGCACACTTTCTCGAACACGCCGCCTTCGCGGGAAACGAAGGTGTCGCGGATTTGCTGGACCGCCCTGTAGACGTTCTTGACGAAGGGGATGTAGTCGAGGAAGCGTTCGCCGAATCCGATGACGCGGCGCCAGGCGATGTAGCGCGTCAGGAAACCGGTGGTCAGAAAAATAGCCAGGGGGATCAGGAAGCTGTATTCGTTTCGGTATTCCCAGTCTTGCATGAACTTGAGGAAACCGTATTCCTGGCCGAGCGAATTCAGGCGTGCATAGGCGCTCCGCATCATGCTGTCGACGCCGAGCCCAAGATTCTTGAAGAGCCACCACGTCACCCAGGCAGTGATGATGAGGGGCACCCACACCATCAGCCCGGCGACGAGATAGAAGCGGAGCTGGCGGAGATACTGCAAGACAATCCTCATCACGAGGTTGTGCTGCTTTTCAGGGATCTTGGATTTCTTTGCCATTTTACGGAGACCGCTATCCTATAAGGAGCCGGCAAGAATCGGGCCGGGTTCCTCTGGTTTGTATGCGCCACCAGAGATGACCATTTTCAGG
>CANKTP010000061.1 GCA_947486375.1 Candidatus Hydrogenedentota bacterium
AGTCAGCGCGGGCGGGGTGGCCTACGAATATGCCGTGCTGGTCACGTCGCTTCACGATGGGATTCCCACGCTGGCCCAGCATTACCGGGGCCGTGCCGACGCGGAACGCCGCCACTATCATAGAGTCAGGGAATCGTTATACTGGAGGCTGGCGGGTTCGGAGACGGTCGCTATGAGTTCGAATACGCGGCGGATTGGCCTGGGCATACTCGTCGTGGCGTGTGCCGCGCTGCTTGCGTGGCGGCTGACGCGCGGGCCGATTGAGCCGATTGAGCCGATTGAGCCGGGTGTTTCGGATGCGCCGGTGGCGGGGCCCGTCTTGGCGCGGGATGATGCCGCATCGGTCGAGCCGGTCTCTGGTGCGGACGAGTCCGAACCCGATCCTCCGCAAATCCGAACCCTCCCCGGCGAGGCCACTCTGAAGGACGACAAGCCCGCGAAGGAAGCGAAGGCCAAGCGCGTCTTCATCGGTACGGGGGTGATCAACGTCAGCGTCATCGGACTCGACGGCAAACCCACCGCAGGCGCGAACGTGACGATCGAGCGCATCGATTGGCAACCCAACGAACGTCCGCCCTCCGAGGGCGTCCGCCACGAGGACATCACGGGTGCCGATGGCGTGGTGCGTTTCGACAAACTGCCCGATGGCGAATACGTCGCGCGGGCACACACAGCGAACGGGATGCAGAGCGCGGACATTTTCTTTTTGGTGAGCAACGGCACATACGAAGTGGCTTTGACCCTGTGGGAAGCCGCCCCCGTCGCGGGTAGGGTAGTCGATACCGAGGGACACGGAATCCCGGGCGCGTTGGTGTACGTGTACGAGACAGACCGGTTTCCGGAGGGTCCGCTGACCTCGTCGAGGGCGACCCAGTCACGCCAAATCACCGACGGCGAGGGACGATTCCTGTTCGCCGGACTGTGGACCGGCAAGTGGCGGTTGTATACGCAGGCAGATGGATTCGCCTCGGAAACGACCGATTGGTTTCCCGTTCCTGCCGACGGTGTTTGGATTACCTTGGGTGACGGCGGAGCGGTCAGCGGCACTGTCGTCGATTCGACGAGCGGAGGGCCAGTGGCCGATATCCCCGTGGCGGTACGGATGGATTTTGTGCGCGACCAGCGAGGAGCGAAGTCTGGCCCCGACGGCGCCTTCCGGATCGAGGGCGTGAGGCCGGGCGACTTCACGCTGGCAATCGAGGATCACGAAGTGGTCCTTGCGGGCAAACCTGTCCCGGTCCGCGTGCGGCATGGACAAGAAGTCAGCGGAATAAAATTGCGCGTAGTCCCCGGCGGAATCGTTCGCGGGCGTGTGTATGACAAAGGAAAGGGCACTGGTGTCGGCGGAGTTCGGTTGGGTGCATATGTTCGACCGCTGGGCGAGTCGCCACAGCGAGAAGTCACCTCCGCGTTCGATGGGACCTACGAAATTCGAGGTCTCGCGGAGGGGGTTTGTGAGATACGACCCTACGAGGCACCGGGCTATCCGTGGACGACCACCCTTGCGAGCGAAAAGGTAAGCGTGACACCCGGCGATGCGCTCGAGGGCATCGACATTGCGCTCGATCGCGGGCTTGTCGTTCGCGGACGGGTGCTGGATGAATTCGGAGGCGGTGTCGTCGGTGCCTACATCGAGGGGTCGTCTATTGACGGCAATCGATCTCCGGGCAATGTAATGTCGGATGCCACGGGATACTTTGAACTCGCCGGGTTCGGCCCCGGCGAGGTGGAGATCAGGCCCAACAAGTTGGGATTCGAGAGGCGCCAATTCGGACCGTTTCGGATCGGCGAAACCGATCTCGATGGCGTGGAAATCGAAATTAAGGCCGAGGCCGTCATCACCGGTATCGTCGTGGACAAGCAGGGCCGGCCCGTGGTGTCCGTGCCATTGAGCACTTCCATGAAGGGCGAGACATCGAATAGTGGCTCTGCAGGTTCGCTCGTGGACGGCTCGTTTCGCATTGATGGACTTTCGGGGGGCGAACATCTCATCCGAATGAGCCGCGTGGGAGAGAACGCCGCGGGCGAGAAAACCGTCGAGACCGTCACTATTCGAGCTGGGGAAACGCTCGACGGTCTTCGTCTGGTCTACGATTTTCCCGAGGGCGGTCGCGCCGCGGGCCGCGCATTGGATTCGAATGGTGACCCGATCACCGGGGTTGTTGTCGTCGGGTTGAGTCCCTACCTGAGAACGCAGACCGACAACGATGGCCGCTATGCCCTCGAGGGAATCGAGGCGGACAAAATCAGCATTCAGGCCGATCATCGTGTCTACAGCGCCACGACCTTCGAGGCCATTGTGGGTTCCGAGGAAAACGACTTCGTCATGGAAGGCTGCGGGACCATCGAGGGGAAGGTGGTCAACTCGTCCAACGGAGAACCAATCCGCGCATTCGAGATCGCGTATTCGGATGAAACTCGTTTCCTCGGCGCCGCGAGCGACGGCCAGTACGCGACGAAAGTCAATGAGGAGGGCGAATTCGTCCTCGAAAATGTCGAGGTCGGCAGCGTCAAGGTCCACGTCCAAGCCGGCGGATTCGCGAACGCAACGGTCGATGTCGCGGACGTCCGCGCGGGGGAGACGATTAGCGGTGTCGAGTTGCGCATGGATCCCGCGGCGGCGTTGCAAGGAATCGTGTTGAACGCGCGCGGAACCCCCGTTGCGGGCGCGGAGATTTTCGCCGGTCCCCTTCCGGAATCGCGGCAGCGCGGCGCCGTGTTGGCGGTCACCGATGCCGATGGCGCCTTCAAGGCCGACACCTTGTCGCCGGATACTGCCGCACTGTGGGCCTATCACAAGGACTACCTCGAAGGCGAAACTCCCGTGTCGTTGGAGTCCGGTTCCACGAGCCGGGTCGATATCGTCCTGTTGGAAGGCGGATCGATCGAGGGGATCGTGCGCGTGGCCGGGGTGACCAGGGCGGGGGTGAGCGTCACGGCACACGACCCGGAACCCCCCAACATGGGACGGGAAGCGGAGTCTGACGCAAACGGGCACTATCGGATCGGCGGCCTGCCGGCCCAATCGTTTTCGATAATCGCCATCGTCGTGACTCAAGCCGGGGTGGAGACGCGGCAAATGACGAGGCGGGCCGAGGTCGAGATCGGAACACGCACGGCGATCGATTTGGACTTTGCGATGGCGGATGCAATCATCGAGGGACACGTCACACACGACGGCAAGCCTGTCGGCGGAGCGCACGTGTCAGTCGCCACGGCGGCAGAAGCCGAAGAAGGCGAAGGTGCCGGTACCCAGGCGGACGGGAGCGGGTATTACCGAATTGAGCGGATGCGGCCTGGAACGGTGTCAATCACCGTGCAGGACAATCGCGGCGGATGGAATCGGGCCGAAGCCACCCTCGCGAGCGGGGTCGCGACACGGGTCGACATTGATCTCAAAGTGGAATGACCATTTCGCTGGCCCTTTATCCCGCCATGCCGCGACTTCCGTCCGTGAGGGCGAAGATGCCGAGGTGGAGTTGGCGATCCGGTAGGGCCGTGGCATGGGCGTCTCGCCCATGTTTTTGGGAACTCGCGTCGCGACGCGCGCGCACCACGGGCGGGACTCCCGTGCCACGGTAATGGCATTTCGGGTGTCGGGAGGTCGCTGTAGGGCATCAGAAATTGTTAGACGTCGATCGTTTTTTGCGTTCGGGGGTAAGGGACAGGCACCGGCGATTGGCAAATTCGCCGCGATCGTTCTGGGCCTAACAATTCATTTATAGTAATATCTGAGATAGTGAGCCTATGTAAGCGATACGGTGTCTCGCTATATCGCAGTTCTTCCGAGCGCTCAACTCGATGAGGTTATTGGGGTTAGGGGTTTGCCAAGCCTCCGGCGGCGCAACGAAAATGTCTATTTATAGGGACACTACGCTGTCAAAACCCCATCGAGGAGGAGTGACCATGACGCCGATCACCGAGATTTTGGCCCGGATGCTTGCCGCTTTCGCGGTTGATAAGGACTCCGCGCTCGCGCGGATGTGCGGGGAGGTGGCGACGGGCTTGAAGGAGATCTATCCGGACGGCCAGGTCCCCCCTGGGGAGGCCATCCTGGTCGAGGAGTTGTTCTTGATCCGGATTACGTCCTCGCAGATGGAGACCCTGTTGGGCGCGAAGGGGATGTTCATCCGGCGGGGCGACTCGGCGACGCTGGTGGTCCACCCGGCGCTGGCGACGACGATGCGAAATCGCGAGCGTTTCAAAAAGACATGGAACTGCCTGGCGTGGCGTCACGGGGCCAAGGGGCTACAGCCGTCGCGCGAGAAGGCGTTGGCGAAGGCGGCCAATTCGGGCGTGGGCGCGGCGACGTCGACTCGCGCCAATCACGCCCATCACGCCGATGGCGTGACGATGACTTCGCTTCGTGCGTCACTACAAACGATGCCAAACGTGGGGCCGTTGGTGAAGCCCGATGTGGTTTCGGGGATTGCCAATGGCCCGGGCACTCTGACTCGCGCGGATTTGTTGAGGCCCGTGAAAGCGGCGGTCGCCGTGTAGCGGAGGGAGAGCGATACGGGTCTCGCGCAACGGCGCGACGGCGCGACGGCGCGACGTGGAGTGGTTATCCACCGATGACACAGATGGACACCGATGATTCTTGTGCGCTGGGATTTCGGAGGAAAGGTCCGTCCCTCCGATCGCATGTGCGGACCGCGACGATTGCAGGGTGTATTATCTGTGCGTATCGGTGTCATCGGTGGATTGCATTCGGGGATCGACCGATCGGGGCCTTCGTCCTTGGAAAACCGGGGACAGCCAGCCACCTATTGCGCCAACTGCCGCGCAATGGGCGGAGGCAGTCCCCTTGGGTTGACCTTTTTGGAAGGTCCCGGAAGCCGGTATGACGGGATGAGACAGCGATCGAATGATTCACGGCACTCGCCGACGTTGCGCTGAGTTCACTCCCCGATCAACTGCTCGATGTCCTCCCGCGAGACGGTGAACAAATCCATGTCCTTGTTGACGATGCCGAGGCTGACCATGCATTCGGTGAAGAGTTCGCGGGTGCGTTCCTCGAGGTCTTGCATTTTGAGGTCGGTCATGACGCGGAGGATGTGCTGGCCTTTTTTCACGTGGGTGCGTTCGTCGGAACGGATGAAGTCGGAGATGTGCGCGAGGAGGGTGTCGTTTTCGTCGCGGGCCTTGTCGACGAGTTGGTTGATGGTCTTGAGGACGCCGACCTCGCCGAAGAGGTTGATCTCGGCCATGGCGAAGGCGGGTTCCATCGGGCCGCGGCAGGTGGAGCCGGTGAGGCGGTTGGCGAGTTCGTAGGGGTCGTAGCCGGAGACCTGCATGGAGCGGTAGCCGATCTCGGTGTGGCGCGCCTCGTCCCAGGTGACGCGGGCGAGGTCGTACTCGGCCTGGAAGTCCATCATGCGGATGTCGTGGAGGAAGGTGCCGAAGGCCTCGATGGCGTCGACCTCGTCGCGTTGCGTGCGGATGAACCGGAGGCGGAGGTTTTCGTAGCTGTCCTTGGGGTAGCGCGGGGTGCCGTCGGCCACGTCGTAGTCGCCGGTGTTCTTGAAGGTGACGAAACGCGAGTCGCGCATGGGGACCGTGCCGCGCTCGAAGGGCGTCGTGGCGGAGCGCAGGTTCGCGGGGGAATTGCCGCGTTGGCCGTCGCCCGCAACGCCGCCGATGCTGTCGAGGAGTTGCTGGAGGTGCCAGCGCCATGCGTTGAGCCGCGCCTCGTCGATGCCGCCCTCGACGTACGCGGCGATGGCCGCGTTCGCCCATTGGAGCATGGGATCATAGTCGACGAGGATCCGCTTGAATGCGCGGATGGTCGGCGCGTCGGCGACCTGGCAGGTGAGGTCGATGTGGTGACGGTAGGCCGTATCGAGGGCGCGTCCGGCGACCTGGTGCAATCCAACGAGCAACTCGGGCGCATCGGCGGCCGAGAGCATTTCGTCGAAGAACCGGTCGATGTCCGCATCCTTGAACCCGTCGACGATCGTGACGCTCTGTTCCTGTTCGGTCAGGCGTTCGCGCAGGGCGCGCGCGGCGTCCATGTGATAGAAGATGTGTCGGCCGCATTCGAGCTTGACCTCGAACTCGGGGATGGCGAGCGTCCACGCGCCGATGGCGTGGCTGAGGCGGCGCTCGAAATAGAAATACCGCATGAGCCGCCGCCCGTTTTCCTTCACGGTGAACTTGCCGCCGAAGGGCCGCGGATCACGCGGGAAGCGATAGGGAAACGCTTTGCGCCGCGCCTCGGCCTCGGCTTTGCCGTTCCCCACGGAGACGGCGGGGTAGCGCGTCGCCGGGGTGAAGTGGGTCGCGTTGGTATCGTGGTGTCCGTTGCCGCTCATGGTGAGGTTCCTCCGTTCGTGTGCCGTTGCCGGACCGGTAGATCGCCCCTTCAGGGCTTGTATTCATCCGCCAATCCGATTCCCAGGGCGTTGCCCTGGGCTGACGTGGTTTGCCCCTTCGGGGCGTGGGGCCGGCATTGCGTGCCCGCCGGGATATTGGGTTGACATTGCGTGCCCGCCGGGGTGTTGGCCTGACATTGCGTGCCCGTTTGTGGCGTTAGTATAACCCCTTGAGCCGCCGATGGCGATGCCGGAACACGGCGAGTACGAGGAACGCGGCGAGGGGCGTCGCGCCGGGGATTCGCGATTCGAAGGTGAGCCGGTCGGTGACGCGGCAGCCGCCTTCGACCTCCTCGACGGTGCGTTCGTGTTGCCATGTCTTCATGGTGAGCATGGGCGAGCGTTCGAGGAACCGGTTGCCGGGTCCAAGTTCGGCGAGCGTGATGTCGTCGTATTCCACCGGCAAGAAACCGAGAAGGAGCAACCCACTTCGGAACAAAGGTTTGCCCAGTTCGATGTCCGGCGAAGCCAGCGAGTCCATCCCGGCGGGATGCGTCATCCGAATCCAGGGCCATAGCTCGGCGTTGACGCCCTCCATTGTCAACGCGCGGTTCCAGACGGTTTCGCTGTCCACGGGGAGAATGGTGGTGATGGCGAAGGAGCGGGTCATGTGAGAGTTTCCGACCGCGAGTATGTCAATCCCGACCGCTGTCCAAGACGCGACTGATGCGGGGGCGGCCCCTTGTTACTCCCGTCCAGCCGGGAGATTCGGTATTTCGGATTTTCCGGTCAAAGGTCGTCGGGGCGCACCGCGCCCATCAACAGCAGCGCCAGGTCGAAGGCCAGGTCTGGACGGTACGTCTTCACGAATTCGAATTGGGTCCGCGCGAGGGCGTCGTTGCCGCCGATGAGGTACATGCGTCCCATCCCAAGCGCCGCCTCGATGATGTGCGGCATCGTGGCTTCCGAGCGGCGCGCCTGGAGCACGGCGCCGAAGTGGTCCGCAGCCTGTTGGTAGCGGCCGGATTTTAACGCGAGCTTGGCCAGGGACAGACGGGTCTCCAAGTAAGCGAGGTAGGGCTCGCCCTCGAGCGGCGACTTGGATTGAATCTCGTCATAGAGGCGATTCACCGTCTCGAATTCGCGAGTCGCCCCGATGGGGTTGTCGACGAGGTTTTCGTAGGTCACCGCGAGGCCATACCGGACCCGGATCGAGCCGGGGCTTTCGCGCAAGGTCGCGGCATACAACGACTCGTTGCTCCGCCAATCTCGGTTTCGCCCCACGGTGATCGACAATAGGACGGCGCACGACAGGAACAGGGCAGCGGTGGCCAGGCCGCGCGCCGGGGGCCTCCCGAGAAACGGCCATGCAAACTCGGCCAACGCCCACAGGAGTCCCGCCAGCGGCACGTACATCCAATGCTCGGCGAGCGGGGCATTCAGGGGAAACAGACCCGAAATCGGCAACCAGGCGACGACGAACCACGCCAACCCGATCGCCGCGCGCGGGCGTCCGTTTCGAATGGCCCACACGGCGGCCGCGATACCCGCGAGCAGGAGGCCGGCGCCCGCCCAGGCCGCCCAGGCGGGCACGCCGGAGAGGGTGCGCTCCATGTGGAGGTGCGCGGGCGCGGCGATGAGCCTGGCATAGATTGCCAGGGACTGCATGGCCTCGATGGTTCGCTCCAAGAAGGAAGTGTCCGGCGCCGAGGATCCACCGCTGGGCGGCAATGCGTATCGGCGTAGCGCCACGTATGCCCCAAGGACCAGGACGGATACCGCGACCGGGACGAAGCGAACATACCGGGACCCCGCGCCCCCGGGACGGCCGAACGCGCACAGGAAGGCCAACGCCGGGAGAATCATCGCGGATTCCTTGCACAGCATGGCGAACGCGGAGGCCGCCGCGCACCCAATCGTGCCGGCCACCCGCCGCCGACGCGACCCATCCCAAGCGCCAAAATACAGTGCCGCGAACATTCCCGCGGCGGCCATCGAGTCGGCCCTCCCGCTAATATACGCGACGGCTTCCGTGTGAATCGGATGGACCACGTAGACGAGGGCGGCGGCGAGGGCGGCGGGCAATGGCGTGCCGAACCTCGCCGCGAGCGCAAAGAACAAACCCGCCGCCAGGATGTGCCATGCCGCGCTGGTCACATGAAACACGAATGGGTCCGGCGCCCCGTTCGTCAAGCCGCCCAGCCGCGCCAGGCGATAGTCGAGCATGAACGACACGGACAATAGCGGGCGATAGAAGCCGCCCTCGCCCCGGCCGTAGCGGTGCTGATCGTGGGTGAACAGATCCCCGAAGCGGGCCGGGTCCTTTACATCCTCATGAAGAACGATCGAGGACACGTCGTCCCAGACAAATTCCCCCGCGAAGGTATTCGCGTATGCCAACAGCCCCAAGCCCGCAATGAGGGCGATGGCCATCCACGCGGGAAAGTCGCCGGGGCCGCCCGCCGGGGAAGGATCGGCGTTCGCCCCGCCGTCGCCGGCTAATCCTTGAATCGGTCCAGCACCGCCTGCCATTTGTCCCCCGTTTCCAAATACTCGAGCTCGACCCCGCGATCATTGCCCACGATGCCGATTACGCGGATTCCGTGGGCTTCCTCGCCCACCGCCAGTTTTTCCTTGAACTCTTCGCCCTTGAGCGCCATGCGGAACGTGAGCCAGGCCTTTTTCTGCCCGTTGGTCTCACTGAACCCGGTAAACGTCACCTTCGGGCGTCTCAGCTCGATGATCGCTTGTTCGCGAATCCGCGCGAACTTCGTCGACTTCGGGTTCAGCGCCTCGTGCGCGTCGCACAGCACCAGCACCATTTCCCAGTTTGCCGCCCCTTCATTCTGCCGCAATCGGTCGTCCACGGCCTTCGAGACGATCGGCACGGCACGCGCGCCCTCCGGCGTCCGCGAGTTGTCCGTCGCGAACGCCCGTATCGCCTGGACGAATTGCCCCGCCGCCGCCGGTTGTATCGTCTGGCCCGGGGACACTGGCGCGTCGAGCGTCTGGTCCTTGATGAACTTCTGGGCTATCTCCTCCGGCGTCGGGGGAGGGGGAGGGGGCGGAAGCGCGGGTTTCTCCGGCTCCTTTTCGCAGCCCATCAGGGCAATCAGGACGATTAACAGGGGATAAAATGCGCGGCGCATGACGAAGTTCCTTTCCATTGTCTATCGACTGAATGTAGCAAACCCCCGGCGGCGCTTCAAGGCGAATCCGGCAGGCCGTCGCGAAGGGCGGGGCACGTACCTGCGCCGGGCCCCGCTATTCGCCGGACGGCGTGACTTCGATCTTGCGGACAAACAGCTCGGCGCCCTCGGACTGGACCTGAATCCGGCCGTTGGACGGCTTGACGTCGTGGCAACGGTTCACGAGCACGCCGTTGAGCTTTACCTCGATGTCCGTCCCGATGGCGATGCATTCGATCCGGTTCCATTCGCCCAGCGGGCGCTCGACATCCTTCGCGCCGCGAAATCCCTTCACGTCCTTCCAGCCCAAGTCCCGGCCCCACCAGTCGATGCGGCCCTTGTGGATGGTGAGCGGCGTCCCGCCTTCCTTGAATACCTGGGTGCCCTCGATCACCGGGGCGGTCAAGGCGAAGCGCTCCGACTCGTCGCCGACCACCAACAGGTCGCCCGTGCCGCCCTCGATCATCTGCACCTCGATCGAGTGCATCCAGGTGCCGCTATAGCCGCCGTCCTCGCCGGTGGAGTGGACCAGGACGCCGCTATCTCGCGCCGCGTCGACCCTTGGGGCGTGGGTTGCCTCGCCCCATTTGAACTCGACGACCAGGGTGTAGTTCTCAAACTCCCCCTCGGAGGTGATGCAGCCCCATTCCTCGCCGGAAATGCGGATGGCCCCGTCCTTGACGGTGAACACGCCTTTCGGGTCCACACCCCGGCCCCGGTCCTTGATAAAGGTGTAGAACCCGGCAAGGTCCTTTCCGTTGAACAGGGCGATAGGCGCGGCATGGGCGCCGCCGATGGTCCCGCATGCGGCGGCGATGGCCAGGGCCCAACGCGCGCCGCCCCAAAATTGTCGTGCTCGATTCATGCTAGTTTCATCCTTTCGCGAAGGTCCCGCAGTTCCGCGGAACTATAGCCCAACGCGGCGGCCTACGCGACGATCTCGCGGATGACGTGCCCGGAGACATCGGTGAGCCGGAAGTCGCGGCCCGCGTAGCGGTAGGTGAAGCGCTCGTGGTTGAAGCCGAGCAAGTGCAGGATCGTCGCGTGGAGGTCGTGTACCTCGACGACGTTCTCGACGGCCTTGAATCCGAATTCGTCCGTGGCACCGTGGACCGTTCCGCCCTTGACGCCGCCGCCGGCCATCCACATCGAGAAACCGTAGGGATTGTGATCGCGGCCCTTCATGGGCTCGCCCTTGGCGTTGAGCTCGACCGTGGGCGTGCGCCCGAATTCGCCGCCCCAGATGATCAGCGTGTCCTCGAACATGCCGCGTTGCTTGAGATCGGCGATGAGCGCGGCGATGGGTTGATCGATATCGCGCGACAGATTGGCGTGTTGCTGGATGTCGTCGTGGTTGTCCCAGGGCTGGCCCGCGCCGTGCCATAGTTGGACGAAGCGCACGCCGCGCTCGAGCAAGCGCCGGGCGATCAATGTCTGTCGTGCATGGATTCCGTCGCCGTACATCGCGCGGATGTGGGCGGGTTCTTTCTCGATATCGAAGGCGTCCGCCGCTTCCATCTGCATTCGATAGGCAAGCTCGAAGGACTGGATTTGCGCCTCGAGTTTCGGGTCGTGGGCGCGCTGGGCCGCGTGTTCGGAATTGAGCGCGGCGAGGAGGTCGAGCTGCTGGCGTTGCTCGTCGCGGTTGGTGTCGCGGTTGCGGATGTTCTCGATGAGCTTCTCCAACTGGGAGTATTTCGAGTTGATGTAGGTCCCCTGGTGGATGCCGGGCAGGAAGCCCGCGCGCCAGTTCTCCGCTTCCTTGATCGGGTAGCCGCCGGGACACATCACGACGAAGCCGGGCAGGTTCTGATTTTCGGAGCCGAGGCCGTAGTTGATCCACGAGCCGAGGCTGGGGCGGCTCATGACCTGGTCGCCGCAATTCATCAGCATGAGCGAGGGCTCATGGTTCGGGACCTTCGCCTTGAGCGAGCGAATCACCGCTATGTCGTCGATGTGCTGCGCCGTCTTGGCGAAAAGCTCGCTGACCTCGATTCCGCTCTGGCCGTATCGCTGGAATTTGAATGGGGACGGAAAGGCCGCGCCGGTCTTGCGTTCGGTGCGAAGATTCTCGGTTGGCAGCATCGCGCCCGCGTACTTTTCGAGGGCCGGCTTGGGGTCGAAGGTGTCGACGTGCGAGGGGCCGCCGTTGAGGAAGAAATGGATGACCCGCTTCGCCTTGCCGGGGAAGTGCGTCAAGCCTGGGAGTGCGGCGGAATCCGCGAACGCGGGCGCGAGCATCGGCCCAAGCGACACCGCGCCCATGCCCATGCCGCAACGGGAGAGGAAGTCCCGCCGGGTGAGAAAAGCGTCTTCGATTCGCGGCGCGTGATGGGACATCGAGTTAGTCCACGTACATGAATTCGTTCGATGATAACAGGACCTGGGCGAGCTTGGCCCAAGCGGACAGCGGATTCGGAGGCTCGATGTAGGGGCCGGCGAACTCGGCGTGGGCATCCCATGTGGCGCGCGCCACATCAACGGGTTTGTCCATGAGGGTCACGATGGGCGTCCAGAGAAATTGATCGTGGTTGAGTTCCTTCTTGATGTCGACCTCGAAATCGATCGTGTCGCCCGGCTCGACCGCGATGCCGTAAAAGTTCGCGTCGGATTCCGTGTTATGCAGCGACCACGAACCGAGGAGTCCATGCCGGCTGCTCGCGACGCGCGCCATGACGCCATCTCCCTCCGTGCGCTCGTGACGGATGCGGCCCTCGATTTGCACACGGCCCGCGACGGGCGAGGTCCAGCGCCGGACGACGGCGTGATCGAGATCGTTGCCCGGATGGCCGCCTTCAGCGGTGAGCTGCGCCCAACCCAATGCACCGTCGGGCCAGGCGGATCCGCCTTGCCAGGCCGCGCCGGTGAAATGCGGCAACGGGGTGAAGTCCGAGAGCGCACCCGTCGCCGCGTCCAATTTGGCATAGCCGTAGGACCATTGCGGCGGGTCGACTTTCGGTGGGGGAGGCGGCGCGGTGGCCTCGGCATGCTGGGCGAAGACGAGCGACATCACCGTCTGCTCCGGGGTGGCGGCCCGTTGATAGGCGTGCTGATAGAGCCACTCGACGCGTTCGGGAGCGGCGGTGCAGGCGGATTCGGCCCGCGCCGCGAGGGCGCGCGCCTGTTGTTGCACGAAGGGATTGTTCATCAGGTAAAGGGCCTGTTGCGGGACGGTCGTGCCGATCCGTTGCGGCGCGTGCATGTCGGGGTTCGGGAAATCGAAGACGCGAAACACCGGCGGGAGAAACTGGCGATCGACGCGGCCGTACAACGTCCGCCGCGTGGGATAGGGCGCGGCGGTCAACTCCACCGGGCGTCCGCCGAGCGCGGGGTCGAGTTCGCCCGATGCGAACAGCAGCGCGTCGCGGAGCGATTCGAAATCGAGGCGATGGCGATTGAAACGCCAGAGCAGACGGTCCTCCGGGTCCGCCTGGAGCGCGTGCTGTACCCGCACATCGTCTTCCGCCGAGGCGCTGGCTTGACGATAGGTCGCCGACAATACGATTTGGCGGTGAAGTTCCTTGAGCGACCAGCCGCTGTCGACGAAGAATCTCGCGAGCCAGTCGAGCAACTCCGGATGGCTTGGCGCGGCGGCGCGCGTACCAAAATCGCTGGGCGTGGCGACGAGGCCCGCGCCGAAGTGCCAGCCCCAGACGCGGTTCACGAACACGCGCGCGGTGAGGGGATTGTCCTCGCTCGCGACGGCCTCGGCGAGTTCACGCCGTCCGCTGCCCTCGGCGAAGGGATGTCGCGATTCGCGCGACAGCAACGCGAGGAATTGTCTGGGGACCTCGGTACCGGGCGTGGCGGGATTGCCGCGAAGGAAGATACGCGCTGGCGTGAGTTCCGGTTTGTCGACCAGCATCATGGTGTAGTCGGGCGCGGTCTCGGCCCCGAGTATCCATCGGTCGAGTTCCGCGTGAAGCTTGGTCAATTCGACGCGCGAGGGTTCATCGAACATCCATTCGAGGTCGACGATCGCGCCGCCGGGGACGCGCCCCGGCGCTCCGTCGGCCATGAGCATCGCGCGGATCGCCTCGCGCGCGGGATCGGGCAGGCACGCGGGCGGATCGGATTTCGTGTCTGCTGCGGCCTTGAGGGCCGCGTGCCACTCGTCGACGACGGATTTGAAGACCCCGCCATAAATCCTAGCGAGATCGGCGAAGGAAGAGGGTGGGGAACGATGTATTTGCCGCTCGAGCGCGAGATTAGTCTGGGGTAGGACCGTCGCCGTTTGGGTCGCCGCAGTAACCGGGAGTATGGCGGAGGAGTAGATGGCAAGGATTGGCGCCAGAAGGGCTGCGGCTGAAGCGCCCGTCGGATCCTCCGGTAACGCGGCGAACCGGTTCCACAGTCCGAAGATTGGATCCTCGGGGCCTCGCCCCCCGATGAAATTGGCCCAACGCCGGACAATCGTCGGATTGAGGTCCTCGGCGTTGCGAATCTCGTAGAAGTCGTCGGTCGGCAACGAATCGGCGATGGGCACGGCTTCGAGATAGCGGTCGACCTGGTTCCGCAGGCGTTCCTCAAGTTCGACGGTCTTCGCCGCGAAACGGTCGCGAACCGCCGTCTCGCGCTTGCGCATTTCATCGGCAAATGGCGCATAGCGCGGATCGTCGAGGTCCGATGGCGCGAGGGGCACGGTGCGTTCGGAACTTGCCGAGAACACGCCGTAGAGCGAGTAGTAGTCCTGCGTCGGAATGGGATCGAACTTGTGATCGTGGCAGCGGGCACAACTCACGGTGAGCCCCATCAGGCCCCGCGTGACGGTGTCGATCCGGTCGTCAATGATGTCGGGCATGACGCCGAGGAATCGCTGGCCCAACGTGAGGAAGCCCATCGCGGCGAGGTCGCCTCGCGTCGAGTCGTCCGTGAGCTTGTCGGCGGCAAGCTGTAGCCGGATGAACTGGTCATAGGGCAAATCGCGGTTCATCGCGCCGATGACCCAATCGCGGTAGACGTGGCTGTGCGTGAACTTTACCTCCTCGCGATCGCCGTAGACGTAGCCCTTCGTGTCGGCGTAGCGCGCCACATCCAGCCAGTGACGCGCCCAGCGTTCGCCGTAGTGCGGTGAGGCGAGGTAGCGGTCGACGAGTTTCGCGTACGCATCGGGGTCCGAATCCGAAACGAATGCGGAGACATCCCCGGGCGTCGGCGGCAGTCCAAGCAAGTCGAAGGAGAGCCGGCGAATCAACGTGCGCCGGTCGGCCTCGGGTGAGGGTGCGAGGCCGTTGGCATCGAGGGCCGACAGGATAAAGTAATCGATCTCCGTCTTCGGCCATGCCGTGTTCGAGACCGTAGGCAGGGCCTGCGGCTGCGGGGCGTGAAAGGCCCAGTGTTGCTTGGCCGTTGCCATGAGATCGACCGGCGCGGCGCTCTCCGGGTATGCGGCACCCTCCGCGATCCATTGCTCGAAGTCAGCCACGACCTGCGGTGACAAGGGGTCCTTCGGCGGCATCTGGAACTTCGGGTTTTGGCGGCGGATCGCCTCGATCAAGCGCGAGCGTTCCGGGTCTCCTGAAATAATCGCGGGCAATCCCGATTTGCCTCCCTTGGCGAGACCTGCGGCGGAGTCGAGCCGGAACTCCGACTTCAGCGGATCGGCTTGCGCGCTGTGGCACTCGAAACAACGGGCAATCAGCACGGGCCGGATCCGCTGCTCGAAAAAGTCGTCCGCCGATGCCGGGAGCCCCGAGAAGGCCAGAAGCAAGGCGATTTCCAGCAAGCGATGGAAGGCGGTATGAGACAAAGGGGTCTTCACGTAAGGGAGTATACGCCCGCTCTCTGGAGTCATTCCAAACCGGAAACCCGTCGAGCGCGGGCCGGCGATGGGTCAGGTCCCGGGGCGAAGCAACCGGTAGAGGACAAGCCCGGCCACGACCAGGTTGAAGTAGCCGACGTACAACCCGAACAGCGCCGTCGTCCGGCCCGTCCAACGGGCGGGGTCCTTGTCTATCGTTCGGAGGGCGGCGTGGCCGGAGACGATGGCGATGGGGAACGCCAGCTGGAGATAGGCCAGCGGCCCCCACAGATTGCCCAGGAATATCGCCGCGAGGGTCGCCAATGCGGCGCCGGTGCCCAGGCGGGCCGACCGGGGAATGATTCGGGCCTTGGGGAGGGCGGTGCCGAGGAGAATGTTTTCGCGATCGTCCATGCCGTTCCGGGTTCCACACTCCGCGTTCCGGATCAAGCGCCGCCCGCGCGGGCTGCCAAACGCCTTGCGCCCCAGTGTACCAAAGGAACATCCGCCCGCGTTGCGCCCGCGGCATCCCCGCGACGATCAGGTTGACTGAAGGCCCGCTGAATGCAAGAATTCCCCTCTTGTGGCGCGATCCCGCGGGTTTGCGGAAGCTCAGCGTCGCGCGCCATTTGGGCTGGGTAAGCGAAAGGGAGTGACATGATTAACCTTGCATCGATCCTCGAGGACAACCTTCGGGAACGTCCCGACAAGACGGCGGTGGTGTTCGGCCCGGTCCGGCTTTCGTTCCGCCAGATCGACGCGATGGCGTGCCAGGTCGCCAACGGCCTGCGCAAGATTGGCGTCAAGAAGGGCGACAAGGTCGCGCTCACCTGTCCCAACCTTCCCTATTTCCCGGCGATATGGTTCGGGATCCTGAAGGTGGGCGCGGTGATGGTGCCGCTGAGCGTGTTGCTTCGCCCCCGCGAGATTGTCTATCACCTCACCGACTCGGAGTCGGTGGCGTACATTTGTTTCGAGGGGACACCGGAATTGCCGATGGGCCAAGGCGGGATGACGGCGTTGAAGGAAGTCCCGTCCTGCAAGCACTTTTACGTGATCCCGACGGCCCCCGGCGGGCCGTCTCCCTTCGAGGGCGTGCCGACGCTGGCCGACCTCATGGCGAACCAGCCGCCCACGGCCGACACCGAGCAGATGGAGCCGAACGACACGGCGTTGATCATCTACACCTCGGGCACGACGGGACGCCCGAAGGGGGCCGAGCTCACGCATTCGAACCTGCTGATGAATTGCGTAATCGCGGCGCGGCTGTTCGAGAGCGTGGAGAACGACGTGTCGCTGGGCGTCTTGCCGTTGTTCCATTCGTTTGGTATCTCGATCCTCGACAGCAATTTCCTCCAGGGCGGGACCCTTGTCCTGATCACCCGGTTCGACGCGGGCGTCGTGCTCAAGACCTTCCAAGACGAGGGCGTGACGATATTCGCCGGCGTGCCGACGATGTATTGGGACTTGCTCAACTATGCGGACGCGGACAAGTTCGACCTGAAAAAGATCGCGGACACCCTGCGCCTGGGCATCTCGGGCGGGGCGGCGTTGCCGGTCGAGGTGCTGCGGCAGTTCGAGGAGAAGTACGGGATTAAGATTCTCGAGGGCTACGGGCTTTCCGAGACCTCGCCGACGGCCTCATTCAATCGCGCGGACCGTCCGCGCAAGGTCGGATCGATCGGGCTTCCCATCTGGGGCGTCGAGATGAAAATCCTGGACGACGACATGAAGGACGTCCCGGTGGGCAAGCCGGGCGAGGTCTGCATCCGCGGGCACAACGTGATGAAGGGGTATTACAACAAGCCCGAGGCAAACGCCGAGGCGTTTCGCGGCGGTTGGTTCCACTCGGGCGACATCGGGACGATGGACGAGGACGGCTATTTCTACATCGTCGACCGGAAGAAGGACATGGTCATCCGGGGCGGTTTCAACGTCTATCCGCGCGAGGTCGAGGAGGTATTGATGATGCATCCCGATATTTCGCTGGCCGCGGTCATCGGCATTCCACACGCGGAATACGGCGAAGAAGTCAAGGCGTACATCGTGCCCAAGGCGGGGAAAACGCCGGACCCCGCCGAGATCATCAAGTGGGCGAAGCAGGAGATGGCCGCCTATAAATACCCGCGGATGGTCGAGGTGGTGGATTCGCTGCCGCTCGGGCCGTCGGGAAAAATCCTCAAGCTGGAATTGCGCAAAATGGACGCCGACAAGCGCGGCGCGTAACGGCGCCTCGAATCGCCCCGGAGAAATAAATTGAATGATGCACCCAACGCCGCGCCGGTCGAAATTACCGGGCTTTCGCGGCGGTTCCGTACCAAACTTGCGCTGGATAACGTCAGCCTGACCGTGCCCCAGGGCTGCGTGTTCGGTCTCCTCGGCGAGAACGGGGCGGGCAAGACGACGCTCATCAAGCACATCATGGGTTTGCTCGTGCCGCAATCGGGGTCCATCAAGGTCTTTGGCCACGAGCCCGCGACGGACCCCGAGGCCGCGCTCGGGCGCATCGGGTATCTCTCCGAGGATCGCGATATCCCCCGGTGGATGCGCATCTATGAGTTGATGCGCTACACGCAGGGCTTTTATCCCAAGTGGGACGAACGCTTCGCGGAGGAATTGCTCCGGACCTTCGAGCTCGACCCCTCGCAGAAGATCAAGACCCTCTCGCTCGGCCAGACGGCGAAGACGGGGCTGCTCTGCGCCCTCGCGCACAAGCCCCCGCTCGTGGTGCTGGACGAACCCTCGTCCGGCCTCGACGCCGTCGTGCGCCGGCATATCCTGCACTCGGCCATACGGCACGTGGCGGAGGAAGGACGGACCGTGTTGTTCTCGTCGCACCTCCTCGATGAAGTCGAACGGGTGTCGGATTACATCGCCATCATGCACTCGGGGAAATTGCTCCTGTGCGACCGGTTGAGCGCGATTCGCGACGGCCATCGCCGGCTCATCGTTGTCTTTGACGCGCCCCAGGCGCAAGGTCCGCCCACTCCCGGCATCCTCGAGTGGGAAGGCAAGGGCAAGGAGTGGCGCGCCCTCTGCACCCAGCCCGTCTCGGACGTCCGGGCGCGGCTGGCCACGTTGAGCGGCAAGATCGTCGAGGAGGCGGTCCCGTCGCTCGAGGAGATATTCCTCGCGCGTGTCGGCAAGAAATTCGACGAGTCCGAAGCGCAGGCGTCGTGAGCGCGCGATGAACCTCTCCCCCATTCTTGTCCTACTCCAAGTCCAGTGGCTTCGAACCCGGTGGGTCCTGCCCGGCATCGTCCTGGGGACGGCATCGGCGTGCGCGGGGTTGGCGTTCGCCCAGCGGCTTGGACTCAGCGGCGACAACGTGCAGATCGCGGCGTACGCCATTCTCCTCGTCTCCATCGGCCTGGCCGTCGGCATCGTCATGATGATTCACACGGAGATCGACAAATTGTCCGCGGGGCTTCCCCTGCGGATCCTTCGCCTGCCGGTGGCCAATTGGAAGATCGTCCTGGCCTTCATGGCGTACGGATGGATCGCCGTCGGGGGCGTGTCGGCGCTTTGCGCCCTGTTGGTAATCCGCATGGCGGGGCTGGAAATGCATTGGTGGATTGCGCCGTCGCTCGCGGTGTGCATGACCTCCGCGGCGCAAGCCTGGACGTATTCCCTGCGCGACCCCGGCCCGCGCGCGGGCGTCGTCACATTTCTTCTGTTCATGGCGCCCGTCGTCTGGCTATTGCGCCAGGACGCGGCATTCGACCTGCTCGAGCGTGCGAACCCCTGGCTCGTGGGCGCGGCGGTGCCGTTGGCTTTGTTTGCGGCGGCCGTGCTGGGCCTGCGCGCAAACCGGCGGGGCCTGATCGATCATTGGTTCGTGCCCAAGGCGGCCGCGTCGACATGGGTGTCGGGCCCGATTCCCGGGCGCCGGTTCCGCTCGCCGATGCGGGCGCAGCTGTGGTACGAATGGCGGACCTTCGGATGGCAGCTGCCGTCAATGATCGCGACGATGCTGGTGCTGTATTTCCTGGGAATGCCGCTCGTGACGGGCATGTTCGGGGGCACCGGGACGCCGGAAGCCGGCTGGAGCGAAAGACCGCCGGACCCCTCGATCGTGCTCGACTGGTTGAGCAGCACCCAATTCACGACCACCGGCCTCCAGTTGGTGGCCGTGGCCTCGTCGGTGTTGGTGGGCGGCTACCTGTTCATGAAGGCGGGGTATTGGAACCAAAGCAGCACCCACCTGTTGACCCAACCGATATCCACGCGGCGGCTTGCGTACGCGCGGATTTCGGTGTTCTCCAAGAGCACGATGCTCGGCCTCGCGCTCCTGGCCGGCGTGATGGGACTGATCAACCTTCTCATGATCAGCGCCGGCGAAGAAGCGCGGTTCGCGGCGTTTCTGCAACAAGGCTACGACGAATCGAACCCGTACGCGGTGGTCGCATTTTATATTGGCACTCTTTTCGCGGTCATGTGGGTGGCCGTGTGGCCGGTAAACTCCGGTTGGGCCTTCGTCGCGTATGCCGTGGCCATCGCGCCGGCCGCGGCCGTCGACTGGTTGGCGAATGACGGGCCGATGGGCGAGGCGTCGCCGTACTTGGGATGGGCGCGCGCCGCGGGGTCCGCCGTGTTGGCGGCGGGTTTCGCCTTCGGGTTTTACCGCGCGTTGCGCGCCCGGGTGCTCAGTCCGCTTGCCATGGCCATTGCGCTCGCGTTCTGGGCCGTGTCGGTCGCGGCGTTCCGGATGATGGTGGCCGCATACATTCCCAATCCAGAGGCCAACCTGCCCGGCGAGCATTTCCCGCACCCCGTCGACCCCTGGCTCTGGCTCGGCCTCTCGCTGTTGCTGGTCGCCCCCGTCATCACCCATCCGCTCTTGGTACACCAAGCCCGCCGCCGGTAGCCCCACCATCCTGGCAATCGATTGGCCCCGAACCGCCAATCGTGACCAGCGTCAGGTCCCCCCGAAAATAGGCGACGCCGTCCTCGAGCCCCGATTGTATCTGCTCAAAGACACTCATATCCCTGGCTTTCTTCCTCATCAACAATGTTCCTTTCGCCGGTAAGGGCCCTGGAGCGCCTCCCGTTTCAACCGTGCCGCCAGTCAAGTTTTTCCCGGTGCTGCCGATAGAGATGGTCAAGACGCCGAGACAAGGATGTCGAGGCGAATAAATGACATGGATGTCAACAGACAGACCTGAAACGAAGGAGTCCGCCGGGCGATCGTCCCATTGCCACGCGATCGGCGGACTCGAAGCCAAGGGTCTTTCCCTCCCCTGAAAACGCCATGGCGCAAGCCGTGGCGTTTTCAGTTTGGGGGCGTATCATGGCGTGCGGTACTGGATCCACGTCCGCGAGCGGCCCGCGAGTT
Organism: Candidatus Hydrogenedentota bacterium; assembly: GCA_947486375.1. Lineage (GTDB taxonomy): Bacteria > Hydrogenedentota > Hydrogenedentia > Hydrogenedentales > CANKTP01. The sequence goes on from CANKTP010000061.1 coordinate 20,578, forward strand.
CAAGCGTGATGCCGTCCGGTTTCGCCTCGATGAGGGCACCGGTCGCCGCGTCGAACAACTTCCCGTTTCGCGAGGGGCCGTCGGGCTTGAGCTTCACCGTCGCGGGCGACTCGTTGTAGTTGTGGATCAGCCAGTCCTCGCCGAAGGGCTGCACGGCGACGCGCGTGGGGGCATAGACCTCGAACCCGAGCGGCGCGGTAAAGGCGTGGCGGATTCGGAACGCGCTCAAGGCAGGCAGGTGGAGCAGGCCAAGGGGCTTCGGCGCCAGCAGCACCTCGCCCACCTCGTCGAAGTCCGCCTGCGAGTACGTGTGCGTGTTCAGGACATATACCTCGGAATCCCCGCTCAGGTTGTAGGTCAGCAGGGGCACGTTGCGCCCATCGATCCGGGCCGACAAGAACGGCGTGGCGTCGGTCAACTGGAGGTCCGCCTCGAGGTGCAGGCCGTCGGGGATGGCCTCGCCGGTGTCCTCCATGGCCACCTCTGGCGCGATGAAGGGTTTCGACACGACCGGCCACGCGACGCCCGCCAGCGCGGCGAGTTGTTCGCCGCCGGTTGCCGAGGCGAGGAAACTCGACGTCATGATGACCGTGCGGCCTTGGGCGATGGACTCGGCGACTTTCCCGGCGATCCCGGGATCTGCGGCCGCTTGCGCGGGAAGGAAGATAATCTTCGAGTCCGGGAATGTCGAAACGGGAACCAGCGGGATGCCGAGCATGCCGAGCACATCCATCAAATACAGATCGCCGCGGGCATCGCTGTTGGGCGGTTTGTAGGCCGGGACGCCGCGCACGGGCGCGGTTCGGACCGCCTTCGACAAGGCGGCCAGCCGGTCGTGTTCGGCGACGAGCAGATCGTGGCCGGGATGGCCTTCCATGATGGCGTGGTAACTGAACAGCATGATCTCGGGCGCGCCGGCGAGCACGGTCTGGAAAGCCTGTTCGATGAAGTCGTTCGCGTCGCAGTCGCCGTGGTCGAACCAGGCCCCCGCCATTTTCTCCGGCCCCGCGATGCTGGCGATGTATCGATAATTGACGAAGCC
>CANKTP010000062.1 GCA_947486375.1 Candidatus Hydrogenedentota bacterium
GAAGATAGTCCGAAAGGACGGCGCCATCGGCGACGTGGAGGTGTCCATATCGTTGATTCGCGACGATACCGGCGCTCCCTCCGGCTACCGCGGGATTGTGCGGGATGTCTCGGGCAGGAAACGGGCCGAGGCGGAGCGGGACCAACTTGACCTACAGATACAGCGCGCCCAGAAGCTCGAGAGTCTCGGGCAACTGGCCGGGGGCATCGCCCATGACTTCAATAATCTCATGATGGGCGTGATGGCCAATGCCGACTTGGCCAAGAACCAACTTCCGGATGAATCTCCCGCGCGTGCGAACATCGAGCAGATAGAGACGTCGGCGCGGGTGGCGGCTGACTTGGCGGTCCAGATGCTCTTGTATGCCGGCAAGGGAAGTTTCGAGACCCGGCCGGTATTCCTGGAAACGCTCGTCGCGGAGATTGCCAACCTGATCCACGCATCGGTGCCGAGGCAAATCGCGCTGGAGTACGCGCATGACGGAACTTCGCCCCAAGTCAACGTCGATCCAACGCGATTGCGGCAGGTGGTGTTGAACCTCATTATCAACGCATCGGACGCCATCGTGGGCGAAGGGCGGATTCAGGTGCGGACGGGGACGGTCGTGGCCGATTCGGCCCTATTGTCCAAGGCCCTCCTCAACTATGGCGTGCGCGAAGGGCCATTGGCGTATATCGAGGTCCGCGACACGGGTTGCGGCATGGACGCGGCAACGGTCGCGCGGGTGTTCGACCCGTTTTTCTCGACGAAGTTCGCCGGGCGCGGATTGGGCCTGGCCTCCGTCACGGGAATCCTGCGTGCGCACCTTGGCGCCATCGTGGTCGAGAGCCGGCCCGGGGAAGGCACCTGCTTCACCGTCCTGCTCTCCCCGCATGCGGGCGTCATACCGGCGTCAATCGCGCCGAAACAGGGCCAATCCGCGCATGGATCCCTGTCCGGCACCGCCCTCGTCATTGACGACGACGAGATGATTCGGACCGCCGTGGCCCGAATCCTCGAGCGGTCGGGATTCGAGGTGCTGACGGCATCGGATGGCGTCGAGGGGTGCGAGGTGTTCGCCGCGAACCGGGAGAAGATCTCCTTTGTCCTCCTGGACATGGCGATGCCGCGGATGAACGGGGCGGAAGCCTTCAAGAAGCTGCATTCGATCGACCCGAAAGTGCGCGTCATCCTATCGAGCGGATTCCCCGAGTCGGACATGCGCGCCCAGTTCGGGGACCATGCCCCCGCCGCCTTTATCCAAAAGCCCCAACCGATGAGCGTGATTCTGGACAAGATACGGGCGGTACTCGCGTAGCGTCAGGGGGAGGTGCCAATGAGATTCCCATACCCCTCGCGAAAACTTGGCCATTGGAAGGTGTACCCCGATTCCACCAAGCGGCGGCTCGAACAGCGTTTATTGCCCCCGCGAGACATCGCGGCGGGATCCCCGGGCGGATGCGGCACACCGAGACGGTCGGCGATCCAGCGCAGAATGACGGCCCGGTCCTCCGGGTTCGGGTCGCTGCCAAGATAGAGCGGTTGGGGTCCGTCGAGGAACATCAGGTGTTCGAGCGCGCCCGCGCAATCGTCCCGGTGATTCAGGTTCAAATATCTCGGTGCATCCTCGTCGATTCGCGCCGTTCCCTCGCGCACGGAATCGATGAGCCGGGTCCGTCCTGGACCGTAGATACCGCCGAGGCGCAATGCGACGGACGGAATCCCGCAGGCGGCGACCAATGATTCGGACTCGAGCATGATCCGGCCCGCGAACTGAACGGGCGCTGTGGGAGAATCCTCGTCGACCCATTCGCCATCGTCTTGGGCATACACGGCGGTACTCGATGTGAATAGGACGCGCTTGAGACGCGACCGGTCGACGGCGTCGAGCAGGTTACGCAGCCCACCAATGTAGGCTTGGCGATAGGCACTCTCCGTGTGCCCTGACGCGCCCGCCGTGAACACGAGATACTCGGGTGCCGCCGGGAGCGCATCGGGGCGAAGGGGCTGTGCAAGGTCCGCCGCAATTCCGCGAATGCCGCCGGGCAATTGCGCGATGGTTCGCCGGATGCCCCACACTTCGTGCCCCCGCGCGATGAGCCGTTCGGCGAGGGCGCAACCCACGTACCCGCATCCGGCGATGATTACGCGCGCCATGGGGCCAGGTTCATTCGAGACTCGCATAGGGCAGCGGGTCTGGCACGCCGGCCTCGGCGAAGGCCTTGAGCCGCTCGACGCAGGTTGGGCAAGTGCCGCAGGCCACTTCGCCGCCACGATAGCAGGACCATGTGTTCGCGAAATCGACCGCAAGCCGTCCGCCCATCGCGACGAGTTCGGCCTTGCGCTTCCCGATCAGCGGCGCATGGATCGAAACAGGATCGCGGCGATTCAGCGCGAGAACGCGATTGATGCGGTCGAGAAAATCCGCCGTGCAGTCCCAATAACCGTATTCGTCGTGCGCCTGCGCCCCGTAATACACATCGCGAATCCCCTGTGCCTCGGCATACGCCGCCGCAATCGAGAGCAGCATCATGTTCCGGTTGGGCACGTAGGTCGGGGGTTGCGCCAATTGGCTCGCGTGCAGGCTGTCCATGTCGGGGACTTCCCCGCCGCCCTCGACCAGGGCGGTGCCCGCGCTCACGAGACCGCCGAAGAACCGCAGGTCAATCACGCGGTAGTCCGCCGCATTTACGAGACCCGCCTGGTATTCGGCGCAGATCAGTTCGCGGGCGTGACGTTGTCCGTAATTGAAACTAATCGCGCGAATGGGCCTTCGTCCGAGGTCCTTGACTAGGTGATGCAACAACACCGTCGAGTCCATGCCGCCGCTGATGAGTACGACGGCGCTGTTCACTTGGAGACGGTTTCCAAGAATTTGCCAACAACGTCATTCCATGCGTCCGGAATCTCGAAATATGGCGAATGGCCCGCGCCGGGTATCTCGACGACTTGGCTTCCGGGAAATTTCGTCGAGGCCGCTCGAACGATCGCGGGCGGAAAAATCGGATCCTCGGCACCGACGACAAACAGGATCGGGCATTTGATCTGCCCGAACCGTGCAGAGTCCCAAGCCGTCTGGCGCAACGTTAATCCCATTGTCGCCGGTGCGGGTGGAGCTGCGCTACCAATTTGGGAATAGAGAAATGCCCGGGCGGGATCGGCCTCGGAGAATTTCTCCCCCAACGCCGGATGTTTCCCGATGGGCAAATCGTCCGGTTTTGGCCCGGCCATCACCGAGCGAATGTAGACGTCGTAATGGGCCTCGATCTCGGGCGTGTAGATTCCGGCGATCGTGTCCGCCAACACGAGCGACTCGACGCGCCCGGGATTCTCGAGCGCGAACCCGAGCACCGCCCACCCGCCCATCGATTGCCCGGCCATGTGGGCACGTTCGACGCCAAGGTGGTCGAGCACCGCCTTGAGGTCCGCCACCGCCGCGACAGGCCCCGCCTTGCCGCCCCGGTTCGACGACCGGCCGAACCCGCGCTGGTCCCACGTGATCACTCGGTGGGTCTTGGCAAACACCGGCACTTGCTGGAACCAGATCGCGTGGTTTCCGCCCAGACCATGCGACAGCACGAGTGCCGGGCCTTCGCCGATGTTTTCGTAATAGATCGTCTCGCCATCGGTATCGATGGTACCGGTGGTCCGGTGAATCATGGGTGCGGCCTCCGCGCGGGCGAGCAACAAGGCGTTCACTAGGATGGCGATTCTACAGAGCGTTTGCATTAAGGTCTCCTCAGGGCTTCGGCAAGACGGACTGGCACCGATAGGGTTCATGCCAGTCTTCGCCAACACGGAGTCGAGCGTTACGGTTCGATACCCGCGAGTACCAGGGGGACGGCTGGGACTCCCCGGTCTTGCCGAGCCAGGTCGAAAAGCGCAGCCTCGTAGTATCCGGTACCCGATTTCAAACATTCTTGCATCGATTTCATCGGAAGTATTTCTATGCCAACGTCGATTCCGCCATTGGCGTAGAATGCCAGGTGCTTCACGAAAAGATCGTGCGCGATGAAACCCGGATTCCCGATTTGAATCTCGACCGCGACCCGGTTCTTCACGAAGTCCATCCGTTTGGACGCCTGAATTGGTCGTTTTCCCGCGCGTTCGATCTCGAGCTTCTGCATTTCCGGAACCAAGGGGATCGTCCGGCGCATCAAGCGATAATCGTCGGTCACCCAGTAATTCATCCTGGACTCCGACCAGCCGCAGCTCGAAAAAACAGCCTTGAAAGTCTCGCTTAGTTCCTTGGGCGAGATGCGCAATGGCCTAGCATTCGGGTTTTCGTTACTCACTTTGGCCAGATGAATCACCGCCGGAATTCCTGCCACTATTGCCTCGACCTCCCGCCATGTATTCTCTTTATGGACCAGCAACCATTCGTGGCCATTCAAATGCGAGTAGGTGGCGGCGATCTTCACGGGAGTAGACCTTAGTCCTTCGCGGCAATCGGGGTCTTCGTAATCTTGCAGGTCAATGAGGCTATGTAGCGGGACTTGTCCATCGGCCTCGTTTCCAACTATTAGATGGCCTCGAACACGAACCGTATCGAGACCGTGTCATGGTGCTTTTCGATGATCTTGGCCCCAAGTATATCACGCTCATTCGCATCATCGAGCGGGGGGCGAGCTCAGCGCCATAGGTTCTTAATCCCAAAGATCGTGAAAAACATTTGCATTTCAACATGCGGCCATTGGGTCAAGCACAATTAGGCCGCCCTTACAGGGCTTGTATTTATTCGGGTCCGCTTTCCCAGGGCGTTGCCCTGGGCTGGCGTAGTTTGCCCCTTCGGGGCGCTGGAAAGGTGTCATTCCGCCCCTCTGGGGCTTGAAGCTGGTTTTGAATGCCGCTTGCTATAAACATGTCGCCCCGCTGGGCTGGGTTTTCGATCTGACTTGGTTTGCCCAGGACGTAGATGCGTTTGCCCTGGCTCGTCGTTCCCGAGGCCTATCTCCTCTTTCGCGGACCCCTGCGGCGCTGGTGGTGGCGCTTGCGTTTCGAGGTGTTTTTGCCGGGATCGCCCCCGGCGGCGTCTTCGGCGGCGGCGTCCAAGGCTACGCGGGAGGGGACCGTCTCGCGCGCGTGGCGGTCCGCGACTGAGTTGAAACTTTCGCAGCGGGGACATTGGGAAATCCGGTCGGAGGATTCGTCGAGATAGACGTAGCCGCAGAAGACGCAGTGCCAGACGAATTGTTTGCCCAGGCTGCGCTGGACCTTGGTCACCTTGAGCTCGGCGAAAAGTAGGAGACCGACGGCGAGTGCGGCCAGCACGCCGGTATAGAGGGAGACCGCCTCGGAGAGCTCGAGCGTGATCACGGCGCCGTGCCCTCGACGACGACAATCATCATGCCCTGCTGGAACTCGGGGGCGTCTGTTCCAGCCGGTTCAAAGGCGCAACGAAAGAGCGCGGTGGCGGCTGCCTCGGTGAACCCCTGTTCGTCCTCGCCCTGGGGAATTACCTTGGCGACTTTGCCGGCGCGGTTGACCTCGAAACTCAACGAGATCGGCTGGCGCAGGTGGTCGGGATTGACCCCGCGCAGGGCCTCGATCTTGATGAGCGCGATCGGCAACCGGTGGATGGGGCCGTCAAGCCACTCGATGTAGGTCTCGAAACCGGGGGCGGGGCTGCCGACGGGGGTCCGTCCCTCGGGTTCAATGCCCAGCAGGTCTTGTGTCGTGCGCATGAGCGCCTCGCCGACGGAATCCATCTGCCGCCCAAACCGTGCCCAGGAGTCGTCGGCACCGTCCTCGAAGACTTGGGAATACTGTTTGCCCACCTCGAGGCCTTTCGACCGCGCGCGAAGGATTTCGAGCTCGTCGAACTCGACGGTTGGAAGTTCGATGTCAATCGCCGGCAACCGCGCCCACCGCCGGTCATCGTCATCGCGCGCGGACTCCTCGGCGGCCATGCGGTCGAAGGCACTCTCGCTCGACGCAAGTCGCAGGGTGTTCGACGCGCCGCCGCGATCCCGGCCAGGATCGACGATGCGAAACCCGATGAAAGAGAGTCCCGAGGGGGGAATGAGGACGACGATCCGGAACACCGTGATCATGGACAGGTGGAACAGCAGCGAGAACGCGAAGGCCGCGTGGATCGTCCTGCCGGTGCGCCGCCGGGCGTTCATGGCTCGCGTTCGGGCGGGCGCGCTTCTACGCTCATGTTGGTGAAGCCAACGCCGTTCGCGATGCCCATGACCTCGATCAACCGGCCCGCGTCGATGCGCGTGTCGGGACGGATGAGCAGCATGGCGGCGGGGTCCCTCACGACGCGTTCCGAAAGCAGCCTGGACAATTCTTCCATCGACGCGACCTCGGTGTTGTCCACGAAGACCGGCCCGAGCCCGCTGGGCCCGCCGTCGCCGTGGGCCAGGGTGACGCTGATGTCCTTCCACTCGAGCTCGGGCGCGCCCTCGGCCCTGGGCATTTCGACCTGGATCGAGCTTTGCACGACGAAGGTTGACGAGAGCATGAAGAACAACATGAGGAGAAACACGATGTCGACCAAGGGGGTGAGGTCGAGGCCGGCCCGTGGCCGCCGCTTTCGTTCGCGCCGGAACTTCATCGCCGCTTACTCGCCGTCCTCGCCGCGGTCCTGGGCGAGGAGATCGACCATCTCGGAGCAACTTATTTCCATCTCGAGGATCATGTTCTCCACGCGGGCGACGTAATAGTTGTAAACCACGATCGTCGGGATGGCGACGATGAGCCCGGCGGCGGTGGTGATCAGGGCGTTGCCGATGCCCTCGGCGAGGTCGCTCGGGTTCACGACGCCGTGCTTGTGCTGGATTTCGGTGAAGGCGAGGATCATCCCCTGGACGGTGCCGAGCAGTCCCAACAGCGGCGCGATCTGCGCGCAGGTGGCCAGCGCGGAGAGGTAGCGTTCGAGCCGCGGAATCTCGAGGTGCCCGGCATTCTCGATGGCCTCGCGGATGTCCTCCTTCGCGCGATTGTGCTTGAGGATGCCGGCCTTCACGATGCGGGACACGGGCGATGCGGCCTCGTCGCAGGTACGAAGGGCTTCCTGGATGCGGTGTTGGCGCAGGACCGTCCGCATCGAGTCCATGAATTCCTGGGTGTCGATGCCGGCCCTGCGGAGATTGAAAAATCGCTCGATGGCAATCGTCAGCGCGACAATCGACGTGGCCATGATCGGCCACATGACGATGCCGCCGTTGTCCATGATGTCGCGGGCGTTCGTCATCAGTTCAGGCACGGTGTGTTTACCTCGGTTTTGCCATTCGCGGCGGGAGACATCCGGCGGTGCGCTACACGGTCACCAGTGTCCCGACGCCCATTTGGGTGAAGATTTCAATGAGCAGGGCATGGGGCACACGGCCATCGATGATATGGGCCTTGCGGACGCCGTAGTCGAGCGCCTTGTGGCAGGCCTCGATCTTCGGGATCATGCCTCCCGCGATCACGCCCTTGCGGGTGAGCTCCTTCACTTCCGCGTAGGTCACCTGGCTGATCAAGGTGCCCGGGTCGTTGAGATCGCTCAAGAGGCCGGGGGCATCGGTGAGGAACACCAGCTTCTCGGCCTGGAGCGCTGCGGCGATCTCGCCAGCGGCGGTGTCGCCGTTCACGTTCCATGTGCGGCCCTTGTCGTCGGTGGCGACGGGGGCGATGACGGGAATCATGCCCGCACCGCAGAGAACCTGGATGATCTTAAAGTGGACTTGGACAATCTCGCCGACGTGGCCGATGTCGCCGCCGTCTTCCGAGACCAACTTCCGGGCGTGGAGCAGGTTACCGTCCTTGCCGCTGAGGCCGACCGCCGTCCCCCCGGCCTGGTTGATGAGGGTGACGATGTCCTTGTTGATGGACCCGGCGAGGATCATCTCGACGACTTCCATCGTGGCATCGTCGGTCACGCGCAACCCGTTGTGAAAGGTCGACTCGATGTCGAGGCGTTTCAGCATCCGCGTGATGCCGGGACCGCCGCCATGGACAACGACGGGGTTCATGCCCACGTATTTCATCAGGGCCACGTCTTGGGCGGTGAGCCGGCGAATCGCCGGGTCTTCCATCGCGCTGCCGCCGTACTTGATGACGACGGTCTTGCCCTCGAACTCGCGGATGTAGGGCAGCGCCTCGACCAGCACCGTGGCCTTCTGGATGAATTCTTGCATCTGCAATAGGGGAGATCCTTCGCGCTTGGGCGCGGCAGTCAACGGACGGGAATCAGGATCGATAATCCGCATTGATACTAACATACCCCTGGCTTAAATCGCAGGTCCAAAAGGTCGCTTTCCCCGGGCCACCGCCAACGGAAACACGGATCGTGAACTCCTTTTGCTTCATCACGGCGGCGGCGTCTTGCTCAGGGTAGTCCGCGACCAATCCGCCGCTGGTGAGGACGACCCCATCGAGTGCGATGCTGAGATCCTTCGGATCGAAGTCGACGCCTGCGTATCCTGCGGCGCAGGCGAACCGGCCCCAATTCGCGTCCTCGCCGAAGAAGGCGGTCTTGCACAACTGAGAATTTCCGATGGCGCGCGCGATGGACTTGGCGTCGGCGTCGGTGGCGGTCCCGGCGACGCGAATCTCGACGAACTTTGTCGCGCCCTCGCCGTCCTTGACGAGGGACTTGGCAATGGCCTGGCAGAACTCGGTGAAGGCGGACTCGAACAAGGCGAAGTCGGCGGACTGTGATGTGAGCGCGGCCGCCCCGCTTTGACCGTTTGCATAGACGAGCACGGTATCGCTCGTGCTCATGTCGTTGTCGACGGAGATTTGGTTGAATGAGAGTTCGGTGGCCCGAACGAGAATCCCGCGAAGTTCGGCCGCGTCGATGGCCGCGTCGCAGGTAATGATCGCGATCATCGTGGCCATGTTCGGCGAGATCATGCCCGAGCCCTTGGCGATGGCGCCGAGCCGGACCGTGCCGCCGGACAAGGCCACCTCGGCGGCGAATTCCTTCGCCACGAGGTCCGTGGTCATGATGGCCGTCGCGGCGTCGAGGCTACCGTTCGCAGACAGGGCCTTGACGCTTTCGGCAACGCCGGCGCCGATCTTCTCCATCGGCAGGGGAACGCCGATGACGCCCGTGCTGCAGATGCAGATGTCGTCAATGGAAACGCCCAGTTTCGACGCCAAGTCCTCGGCGGTCGTCCGGACGTCTTGGTCACCCCGCGTGCCGGTGGCGGCGTTCGCATTTCCGGCATTGATGAAGACGCCGCGGCCCTTGCCGGCCTTGCAGCATTCGATGTTCCAGAACACGGGCGGGGATTTCATGACGTTCTTGGTAAAGACGCCCGCAAGGACCGCCGGCGAATCGCTAACGATGAGCGCGCAATCCTTCTTGCCCGGCTTTTTCTTGATGCCTGCGGCGACGCCCGACGCGCGGAACCCCTTGGGGGCGGTGATGCCGCCATCAATCCACTTCATACGCTCATCCCCGCGACGGAAAGGCCCGCCGTCTCGTCGAGGCCGAACATCAGGTTCATGCACTGAATCGCGATGCCGGCCGTGCCGCCCATAAGATTGTCCACCGCGCTCACGATGACGATGTTGCCGGTGCGCTTGTCGGTGACCCACCCGAAGTCGCAGAAATTGCTTGCCCGGACGTGGTTCAACTCGGGGAGCCTTCCCTCGCCCAGCACGCGCACGAAGGGTTCTTTCGCGTAGCGCGCGAAACAGGCGTCGAGATCGATGGGGCCGGAGGGACGAATCGTGATCGTGCTGAGGATACCCCGCGTGTACGGGCCGACGTGGGGCGTGAACTGGACCATCGTCTTGTGCAGCAGCTCCTGCTCGATCTCGGGAATGTGCTGGTGGGCGGCGAGTTTGTATGCCCAGACGTTTTCGTTCATTTCCGAGAAATGAAAACTTTCCTTAAGGGAGCGTCCCGCGCCGGAGGTCCCGCTGACGGCATCGATGACGGGCGGGCACTGGAGACTGGTGGCCTCGACGATGGGTCGCAAGGGGACGATGACACTGATGGGATAGCAACCCGGTCCGGCGACCAACTGCGCGGTCTTCAGGGCCTCGCGGTAAAAGGGGGGAAACCCATAGATCGCCTCGGCGAGCAACTGCGGCGCCTCGTGTTCCGTCTTGTAATACTGCGCGAAGACCTTGGTGTCCTTCAGGCGGAAGTCCGGCCCGATATCGATGGTGCGCACACCCGCCGCCCGCAAGGCCGCGACCATGCGGGTCGATTCGGAGCCGGGGACGCCGACAAAGACGACGTCGCACGTCGAGGCGAGGGCCTCCGCGTCGAATGCCTCGAATACGAGATGGGTCAGCCCGCGAAACCCGGGCAACTGCGCCTCGAGGCCTTCGCCCACGGCGGAGGTAGAGGTCAACTTTGTCGCACGAACCTGTGGATGCAGCCCAAGCAGACGCAATATCTCGCGCCCGCCGTATCCGGTTGCCCCTACGATGCCTACCTTGATCACGAAGTTCTCCCTGCCGAAAGGACGCGGATTATACTTGCGGTCCCGGAAACGGTGCAAACGCCGTCCCGCGCTTGGTATTGGTAACGGTGCGGGCATGCGCATTTTTCAGCCATGGGACGGTTGAAGACGGCGCGCCTGTATGATTAGCTACTGAACGGAGGTAACCCCGATGCCTGCACGTCGATCGCGATCCACACCCCGGAAACCGGAAGACATCGTTGCCGACGCGGTGAACGCGCAAACGGCGCGGCAGCAGGGATACCGCGAGCAGGCCCTCGCCATTTTCCCGCACATTTGTTCGCGATGCGGCCGCGAGTTCGTTGGGAAAAACCTACGCGAGCTCACCGTCCATCACCGCGATCATAACCATATGAACAATCCGCCGGACGGGAGCAATTGGGAGCTGTTGTGCCTGTATTGTCACGACGACGAGCACAGCCGGTCCGAACAATCCGGCATCCACGACGGCACATCGAGGGAACGCCATTCGGAAGGCTCGCTGGGCTTCAATCCCTTCGCCGGTTTGCACGGGTTGATCCCGCCGGAGACGGACGATACGGGTTCGAGGGAATCGTCCGGCGGCAAGTAGAATATCCATCCCGGCCGCATCGCGGTTCGTTGATTCCGGGGATCGCCACCCCTATACTCAGGCCGTCAAGTCTACCCCCAATCCCCGAAGCCGGAGCATCCCATGCCGAATTTGCTCTTCCGCGCGAGTGCGTTTGCGTTACTGCTTTCCACCGCCGCCTTCGCCGAGGAGCCCGTCCATCTCGACATTGTCTCCGCCATTCGGGAGGAAGGCCTCCATCATTCCAAGGTGATGGACATCGCGCTGTACCTTACCGATGTCATTGGCCCGCGGCTGACGAATTCGCCACAACAGCGCGAGGCCGCCGAATGGGTCCGGCAGCAATTCGATAACTGGGGCCTAAAGAACGCCGAGCTCGAGGCTTGGGGCGATTTCGGGCGCGGGTGGTCCTTCGAGCATGCGACGATCCATATGGTTCGCCCGCAACATCTTCCTCTGTTCGCGTTGCCCAAGGCATGGACCCCCGGAACGAACGGCCCGGCCAAGGGCCTTTGCACGCGCGTTACGATCAAGACGGTCGAGGATTTCGAGAAGTACCGGGGGAAGCTCGCGGGCAAGATATTGCTCTTGGACGAGGCGCGGAGCCCCAAGGACGATACCGTGCCCGTGTTCAAACGGCACACCGGGGAGGACCTCTGCAAACTGGAGGAGTTTCCGATCCCCGACGGGAAATCGGGAGACGCCCGGAAGGAGTACCTGAAAACTCGCGAGCTACAGGACAAGACGCGGGAGTTTCTCGCGAGCGAGAAACCCCTCGCCGCGATCGAGCTCAGCTCGCGGGACAACGGTATCGTGCGCGCCATGGGCAGCCGTTCGTATAAACCCGGACAAGACCCCGGCCCGCCGGTGTTGTGCATGATCACCGAGCACTACAACCGGCTGGTGCGTTTCGTCGAGGACGAGGGAGAAGTCGAGCTCGAGATCGACATCAAGGCGACCTTTCACGAGGAGGAAACCCTCGCATACAATGTCGTTGCGGAACTTCCGGGCACGAGTAAATCACACGAGATCGTGATGCTCGGGGGACACTTGGATTCGTGGCACGGCGGGACCGGCGCCACCGACAACGCGGCGGGCGTCTCGGTCGCGATGGAAGCGGTCCGTATTCTCAAGGCCATCGGGGCGAAGCCCAAGCGCACGATTCGCGTGGCATTGTGGACCGGCGAGGAACAAGGTCTCCTTGGCTCGCGGGGGTATGTTAAGAAGCACTTCGCCTCGCGTCCCGAACCCACCGATCCGGAACAATTGGCCCTTCCCGAGGTGTTGCGCGAGCCGACGTGGCCGTTGCGCACGACCCGCGCGCACGACAAATTCTGCGCCTATTTCAACCTCGACAACGGCAGCGGGAAGATTCGCGGCATCTATGCGCAGGAGAATTCCGCCGTCGTGCCCATCTTCACCGCGTGGCTCGCCCCATTCAACGACCTCGGCGCGGACACGGTCACGCTGCAAACGACGGGATCGACGGACCACGTGCCCTTCGACGACGTGGGGCTGCCGGGGTTCCAATTTATCCAGGACCCGCTCGAATACTTCACGCGCACGCATCACACGAATCTCGACGTGTATGACCGGTTGCAACGCGACGATCTGATGCAGTCCGCGACGATCATGGCCTCGTTCGTCTATCACGCCGCGATGCGCGACGAGCCGCTCCCGCGCAAGCCGATGCCCCGGGAACGTGCGGTCCCCGTAGAATCGAAGAACTAGGCGCACATCGAATAGCAAAGAGGAGAATCGCATGATCCCCGAATCCTTCGCCTGGAAAGCGCTTCTTGGCCTGGCCGCGACCGCGTGGGCCGTATCCGGCGCGGCGGAATACAAGACCGAGGTCTTCGTGCCCGGCGATGGGCTGCACTGTATCCACGGACTCGCCTTCGACGCGAAGGACCGGCTCTACGTCGGCAGCGTCGTCGGGCAGCAGTTGTACCGGGTCGATACGAAGACCGGAGCGCACGAAATCTATGTCGGCCCCACGGAAGGTCTCGCCGACGACATGGAAGTCGCACCGGATGGATCGCTTGTATGGACGTCCATCATACAAGGCTTCGTCCGTGCGAAGGCCGAGGGGGGCGAGGTCCGCGAACTGGCAAAGGGTCTCCCGGGTGCCAACTCGATCGCCTTCAACAAGGAGGGCCGGCTATTCGTGGGCGAGGTGTTTCTCGGCGACGCGCTTTACGAGATCGACTACGCCGGGAAGAATCCGCCGCGACAAATTCTCAAGGACGTGGGCGGCCTGAATGGCTTCGATTTCGGACCCGATGGATTTCTATACGGCCCGCTATGGTTCAAGGGGCAAGTAGTCCGCGTCGATGTCGACTCCGGCGAAATGACCGTCGTCGCGGAGGGGTTCAAGATTCCCGCCGCCGCGAACTTCAATTCAAAGGGCGTGCTGCACGTCCTCGATTCCGCCGTGGGCGATATCGTCACGGTCGACACGAAGACCGGGGCGAAGACCGTCGTCGCCCATCTCAAGACGGCGATGGACAATCTCGCCTTCGACTCGCACGACAATCTATATGTCACCGTCATGTCCGAGAGCGCGGTGTACCAAGTGGACACGAAGACGGGAACATCGAGGTTGGTGCGGGCGAATGCGCTCGGCGTTCCGGCCGACATGGCGATCTGGAACGATGGCGGTGCCGAGACCCTCTATCTTGCGGACACCTTCGCCTTGCGTTCGGTCGATCCCGCGACAGGGAAAGTGACGGACATCGCGCGGTTCGTCGAGACCGACCTGGACTACCCCAGCGGCATTGCGGTCTCCGAGAAACACATTCACACCACCGGGTTCTTCGGCGGCGTGGTGCAGACCTTCGACCGAAAAACGGGGAAGACGCTCGCGACACGTCACGGTTTCGCCGCCCCCTTTGACGTGCTCGAGATCGAGGACGGCTCGCTCCTTGTCGCGCAACTCGCGGCGGGCAACCTAATGCACGTAACCGGCGAGGGAGATGCGGACCGCACCGTGCTCGTCGAGGGACTCGTCACGCCTTCGGCCTTGGCCTTCGCCGATAGCGGCGCAATCTACGTGGTGCAGGCGATGAAAGGCGAGGTCACCCGCGTCGATCTCGTGACCAAGGAGCGCAAGGCGATTGCGCAAGGATTGAAGGGGCCCGAGGGCCTCGTGGTTGCCCCCGATGGCCGCGTGATCGTCTCGGAGGTGGGTGCCAAGCGCGTCGTCGCCATCGATCCCGCGTCAGGTGCCGTGACCGTGCTGGCGGAGAACCTGCCCATCGGCCTGGCCTTGTCGCCCGGCATGCCGCCCATTGGCGTGCAGACTGGCCTCGCGGTAACCGCCAAGGGCGACATCATCGTCAGCGCCGATATCGAGGACGCCCTCTACAAGCTCACGCCCAAGTAACGTGTCCGCGCCGTCCGCACCAACGCTTCGTTCGCCGCTCGCCCTTCGCGCGGCCGCGATCCTCGCCGTTATCTATGTCCTCGCCGCGCATGCGGTCGATACCCTCGCCGCGAACGGCAGTGTCCTCGGGATCGAATGGTCCCGTTTCCGATGGAATCTCGGCAACGGGATCGACCTGTTCAAATTCATTGCCTGGTTCCTCATTCCGCTGGCATTGTCGATCCCCACCCTGGATTTCGGCTATTTCACGTTTCGTCGATGGAAGCGCGTCGATTGGATGCTGCTCGCGCTTTTCGTCGTCGGTGGCGGAATCGTCGTTTTCCTGCTTCCATACTGGCCCGGCGTTGGAGACTATTACGGCGGCTGGGGACACCTTGCCCCCTCTCGCCGATGGGACTATGCCATGTCCAGATTTCTCTGGACGCTCTCCTGGCTCTCCGGATGGGAATTCGCCCACCGATACTTCCTGATTCGGCCGTTGCAGGCCGCCTGGCCCCGAGGCTGGATTGCCGTGCTGGTCATCGTGCCGGCAATCGAGGTCCTTTACCACGTCATCCAGGAGAAGCCCATGCTCGAAAGCCTGGGCATGGGCGGCCTCTCCCTGCTCATGTGCGCGTGGACCCTGTCGCGCCGCAATTCGCTGCTCCCCTTTCTCGGCCATCTCGCCATCGAGGTCGAGCTGATCGCCTACCTCTACTTCCACTAGAGACGGACACCATCGCTCCATTTCCCGCCCCGCCCCGATCCGGCCCGAGGCAATTTCCCGGGGCCGTGCCGCGTCAATTCCTTCGAGGCTTAGCACTTCGCCACATCGAATGGCCAATGGAGTGCCAAAACGGCATTGGAAAGATTTATGAGAACCTCCCCGAGTTCACTTGCGAATTCAATCCGCTGTTAGCAGATGCCGCAATGGACTGCCAATGCGTCCAATATAGCTTTATTTGCTGGCCATTTTATCTATTGACAACGACCATTTCTCTTGATATGATTCAGTCTGGCTACGGTGATGGAAAGCATTACCGTCGCTGAAGTCGGCTCCGAGCCGTGGTGCCATAATGGCATTTTATCAAAAACGGCCAATTTTGTTGGCCTTTCCAAAAACCACCCTCAAAAACTCAAGGAGAATCAACATGAAAGTTCGCCCGCTTGCAGACCGCATCCTGGTGAAGCGTGAGGAACCGTCCGAGACCGTTCGTGGCGGCATCATCATCCCGGACACGGCCAAAGAAAAGCCCCAAGAAGGCAAAGTCATCGCCGTCGGCGCGGGCCGTCTTGATGAACACGGCAAGCGCGTTCCCCTCGAGGTGAAGAAGGGTGACCGCATCCTCATGGGCAAGTACTCCGGCACGGAAGTCAAGATTGACGGCGACGAGCACATCATCATGCGCGAGGACGACGTCCTCGCCGTGATCGACTAAGGCCGCCAACCCACCGAACGAACCGAATGGAGGCACGCATAGCATGAGTGCAAAGCAAATCGAATTTGGAGAAGCCGCGCGGCGCGGGGTATTGGCCGGCGTGACGAAATTGAGCCGGGCGGTGAAAGCCACCCTTGGGCCCAAGGGCCGTAATGTGGTGCTCGACAAGAAGTGGGGCGCCCCGACCGTGACCAAGGACGGCGTGACCGTCGCCAAGGAAATCGAGCTCGAGGACAAGTACGAGAACATGGGCGCGCAGATGGTGAAGGAAGTCGCATCGAAGACTTCCGACGTGGCCGGCGACGGCACGACCACCGCGACCGTGCTGGCCGAGGCGATCTTCCGCGAAGGCTTGCGCAACGTGACGGCGGGCGCGAACCCGATGGCGCTCAAGCGCGGCATCGAGGCGGCGGTCGAGGCGGTCACCAAGGCGCTGCACAAGATGAGCAAGCAAGTCCGCGACGACAACGCGGTGATCAAGAACGTCGCGTCGATCTCGGCCAATGGCGACGACGCCATCGGCACGATCATCGCCGAGGCCATGCAGAAGGTCGGCAATGACGGGACGATCACGGTCGAGGAAGCCAAGGGCATCGAGACCACGCTCGAGGTGGTCGAGGGCATGCAGTTCGACAAGGGCTATCTCTCGCCGTACTTCGTGACGAGCTCCGAGTCGATGGAGTGCATTCTCGAGAACTGCTACGTGCTGATTCACGAGAAGAAGGTCTCGAACCTGAAGGACCTGCTGCCGTTGCTCGAGCTGATCGCGAAGTCCAGCAAGCCGCTGTTGATCATCGCCGAGGACGTCGAGGGCGAAGCCCTGGCGACCCTGGTCGTGAACAAGATTCGCGGGACGTTCCAAGCCGCTGCCGTCAAGGCCCCGGGCTTCGGCGACCGCCGCAAGGCCATGCTGGAGGACATTGCGATCCTCACGGGCGGCCTCGCGATCACCGAGGACCTCGGGCGCACGCTCGAGAGCATCACGCTGGCCGACCTCGGCCGCTCGAAGCGGATCGTGATCGACAAGGACAACACGACAATCGTCGAGGGCGGGGGCAAGAGCGCGGACATCACCGGCCGCATCAACCTGATCCGCCGCCAAATTGAAGAGACCACCTCGGACTACGACCGCGAGAAGCTCCAGGAACGCCTGGCGAAGCTTGCGGGCGGTGTCGCCGTCATCAATGTCGGCGCGGCCACCGAGATCGAGATGAAGGAAAAGAAGGCCCGTGTCGAGGACGCGCTCCACGCGACCCGCGCGGCCGTCGAGGAAGGCATCGTCCCGGGCGGCGGCATCGCATTGATCCGTTGTCAGGACACCATCGACAAATTGAAGCTCGAGGGCGACGAGGCCATCGGCGCGCAGATCGTGAAGCGCGCCATCGAGGAACCGCTCCGCCAGATCGCCGCGAACGCCGGCGAAGAAGGCGCGACCGTCGTGCAAAACGTGAAGAGCAAGTCCGGCGCGGTCGGCTATAACGCCCAGACGGACAAGTACGAAGACCTCATGAAGGCCGGCGTCATCGACCCGACCAAGGTCACGCGCTCCGCGCTGCAAAATGCGGCGAGCGTCGCGGGACTCCTGCTGACGACCGAGGTGCTGATCGCCGAGATGCCCGACAAGGCCCCGGCGGCAGCGTCCGGCGGCAGCGACATGTACTAAGACGAAATCTGGGCCGGAAGGCATTCCGGCAATGATGGGAGAGCAGGGCTGGCGATGCTTGACGCGTCGCCAGTCCTGTTCGTTTGTTGGTAGGGAAGGCCTATTTATACCGGACACGGGTTCTGCGGCGGCCGTGACGCTTTCATTCCATTGTGCCGTAATAGTTGGCTTCATGACGCCCATGCGTATAATGAGTCCGTCTTCTGGATTGACCGGCTGAATCAGACCCTTTTGGGCGGCACAGCGGCGGACGAATTATTCAAGAACGGAAACATTCATGGCCAAGAACATTCTCCTAAACACCAGCACGGTCAACTTCCTCGACTTGCTCGGCAACGGGAAGGTCTACAAGGTTCCGCCATACCAGCGAGATTATTCTTGGCAGGAAGACCAGTGGGAAGACCTTTGGAGCGACATCTTTGAGATGCGCGGCAGTACGAAGGAGCGGCATTACATGGGGGCGCTCGTGGTGGAACCGAGGTCCGACCGGGAGTTCGCAATTATCGACGGACAGCAACGCATCGCCACGCTCAGCATTATCGCGTTGGCTGTCCTCCACCGGCTAAGGCACTTGGCGGAAACTGGGGTCGAGCCCGGGGAAAATAACGAGCGGATGGCGGAACTTCGAAAGCGGTTCATCGGCGAGAAAGACCCGGCCTCGCTTATCGAGAGCAGCAAACTGTTCCTGAACGAGAATGACGACGGGTTTTACCAAGACTACTTGGTCCAACTGAAGTCCCCGATCAACCCCCGCGGCTTATCGAGATCGAATTCGTTGCTTTGGGACTGCTTCAATTACTACGTCCACCGGATCGAGAAAGAAACGGACCTGTCCCTAAGCGGGGGAAAACTGGCCGCGATCCTCAGCGAGACGATTGCCCGGCAACTGGTGTTCATTCTCATCACGGTCGACGACGAACTCAACGCATATACGTTATTCGAGACGTTGAACGCGCGCAGGCTGGAGCTTTCGGCGACAGATCTTCTCAAGAATTATCTCTTCTCGCGCGTGAAGACGCCGAGCGACCTCAAGGCCCTTCAACGCCGCTGGCGCATCTTGGTGAATACGGTGCGGCAAGAACGCTTCCCGGAGTTTTTAAGGTGTCACTTGCTTTGCGACCACCCCGGGATCAGGGGCCAGAGATTGTTCAAATTGGTGCGCGAGAAAGTGACGTCTAACGAGAAGGTGTTCGAGTTAATCGATGCCCTCGAGGGGCGGGCCGAATTGTTCACTGCGCTCGCAGACCCGAACCACGAGTATTGGATCGAACGGCCGGGTTGCCGTCCGTACATTCGCGAGCTTCGGATTTTCCGGGTCCGCCAATTGGTCCCGCCTTTGTTCGCCGCGTGGGAAAAATTCGGGCCGGAAGACTTTGAACGCACTCTCAAACTTCTTGCAATTATTGCTTTCCGGTACACGGTGGTGACCCGGCTGAACCCGAACGAGTTGGAGCCCATGGGCCATGCAGCCGCGAAAGCGATCCTATCGGGAGAAGCCACCGGGCCGCGCGACGTGTTCCGCATACTCAGGCCGCTCTACGTGGAAGACGACCAGTTCAAGCAGGCCTTCTCGATTCTCGAGGTGTCCACCCAGGGGCAAAAGAAGCGGCTTGCAAAGTATATTCTCTGCAGGCTCGAGACCGATGCGTCAGGCCGCGTATGCGATCCGGACACCGATCCATGCACCATCGAACATATACTTCCCGAGAATCCGGGCACCGAATGGGAGCATGCGATACCCTCCGACTACTGGGAAGGACAGGTGTACCGTCTGGGCAATATGACGATCTTGGAGGCCAGCGCGAATCGTACGATCGGGCAGTCGCCATACGTCGACAAGGTCCCCGTATACGGACAGAGTAGCTACCGGCTAACAGCGGACCTTGCGAACATCGCCCCAACGGATTGGACAATCGACCTTATCAACAAGCGCCAGAAGTCCATGGCGGAACGGGCCGGGCGTCTGTGGCGTTCGGATTACGCATAGCGTGGCACGAGACTATGGTGACCCGGGCCAGGGCATTGCAATTGACGGAAGACCGCACGGGTCGTGATTCGTTTGTCCTGGTTGGATTTCGCCGGTTGACAGTCCCGCGCCCGTGGCCTAAACTTCGCTGACACTTGGAACCGACCAGACTAGGCCGACAACCCTCGAAGGAACTTATTCATGCCGATGTCGAGAGCATTCGTGGATCGCCGCCATGCGGCCGCAGTTCTGCTTGTCCCGGCCACACTGATGTTCGCCGCCTACGCCGGTTCGCCGCTGCCCACAAGCAAACCGGAAGACGTGGGCATGTCTTCCGAGCGTCTCGCGCGGATCGGCGCGGCCATGGATCGCTACATCGACCAGGAACTGGTCCCGGGCACCGTCACGCTCGTCGCGCGAAAGGGCCAGGTCGTCCATTTCGAGGCGCGGGGCAATCGCGATGTCGAGGCGGATGCGCCGATGACGACGGACACGATTTTCCGCATCGCATCGATGACGAAGCCCGTTACGTCTGTCGCGCTGATGATGCTGTACGAGGAGGGGCACTTCCAGTTGAGCGACCCCATCTCGAAGTGGCTGCCGGAATACAAGGACATGAAGGTCGCGCTGCCTGCGGGCGCGGAACGACTCGGCACGGCGGTGCGCTTGGTCCCGGCGGATCGGCCCATCACCGTGCAGCATATCCTGACCCACACGGCGGGATTCGCAAACTCTTACCGGGGACTCAGCCAAGCGGAACTGGCCAAGGTCAGCGCGCCCCAAGGCAAGGACGAGACGATCGGCGATTTCGTCACGCGCATGGCCACGGTCCCGCTGAATTACCAGCCGGGCGAACAGTGGGAATACTCGCGCGCGACGGACGTCGTGGGCCGCCTGGTCGAGGTGATCTCCGGACAGACCCTCGACGAGTTTTTCCGCGAGCGCATCTTCGCGCCGCTCGGCATGGAAGACTCGTACTTTTTCCTGCCCGAGGCCAAGCTCGACCGCTTCGCGGCGCAGTACGAGCCCGACGAATCCAAGGACAACAAGATTAAGTTGGCCGACGCGCCCACCAAGGAGAGCCGCTTCGTGCGCGAACCCCACAAATATTTCATGGGCGCGGGCGGCATGGTCTCGACGGCTTCCGATTACTTCCGCTTTCACCAGATGATGCTCAACGGCGGCGAGCTCAATGGCGTCCGCATCCTTGGCCGGAAGACCGTCGAGCTGATGACGAAGAACCACACGGGCGATCTTCCGATCTGGCTCACGGGTCCCGGCTACGGGTTCGGGTTGGGCTACAGCGTGCTGACCGACGGCGGCGCGGCGGGGAACCCATCGTCGGAAGGTACCTTCGGATGGGGCGGCGCGTTCTGCACCTTCTTCTGGGTCGATCCGCACGAGGAATTGATCGGCATCGTGATGACACAAGTGCGGCCCTACACGCACATCAACATCCGCCAGGACTTCCAGGTCCTCGCGAACCAGGCGATTGTCGACTAACGCCGGGGACGTTCCCACGGGTTCGCGGCGGCACCGGTAACAAGCGGGTACATTCCCGCTACCCAAGCGGCGTAGACTGTGAGCAGTGTCCAATAAGGCGCAAGCATCTCGGCGGCCATCTTCAATCCGGGCGGCCGGCCTTCGAGCGTGGACACGATCGCGAGCCCCAGAAGCGCGGCGGGCGCGGCAACCGGGCCTAGACGCCTCGCGCAATAGTACGCCGGGAGCAACCCCGTGACGAAGCCGTACACCATCGTGCGCGGGAGGATCATCAGGTAAACCAACGTGGCCAGCGCGACGGCAAGGATGGCGCGCGCCTCGCCGACTTCGCCGGATCGATGCACGCCCCACAACGTCAGGCCGAAAACAGAAACCGCAAAGACGCCGTAGAGGGCCGCCGCGACGGTGCCGATGGGCTCCACGCCGGCCGCATGAAATGCGCGGTCTGAGATCGACTTAATCAACGGCCACGTCGTCGGCGATCCGGCGAACTCCTCCTTCGTCGTGTCCGTGTCCAGCCGCACGACCCCCGTCATCTTGTTCATGTTCTCGCGATAGTCGCGGGTCATTTCGGGATACAACACGGGCGACGCCGCCATCAACA
>CANKTP010000063.1 GCA_947486375.1 Candidatus Hydrogenedentota bacterium
ATTCCTGATTTTTTGAGCAAGGGGGGGCGCGAGAAGTCCTTGGGCGTTTAGTATGCGCCCGGGGTGACCGCGATTCCAATGGGCGGTAGTGTTGCCCAGGACGAGGAAGTACCGTGCTCGAATTTCTACGCCGCTTGGGAGAGGGAATCCGCGACGCATGGCAGCGTCTGTCGATGAACGCCCGCGTTCAACTTGGACTCGCGGCCTTCCTGACAATGTCCCTTCTTCTCTTTGTCGTCATCCGCGGCAGCTCCCAGCCTTACGTCGATCTCTATCCCGCGCTCGATCCGAAGGAAGCGCAAGAAGTCGTGGCGTGGCTCGAGAGCAACGGGTACTCCGGCAAGTATGAAGTCCGCAATGAAGGCGCGACGCTCCGCGTCCAAGCCAGGGATCGCCAGACCATCCGGCTCGCGCTGGCCGGCCAGGGGATGCCCAAGGCATTCGGCGGCGCGCCGGGCTTCGAGATTTTCGACACCCAGAACCTCATGAGCAACGAGTGGCAGCAAAACGTCCAATTGCGCCGAGCGGTCGTGGGCGAGGCGCAGCGAATCCTCAAGGAATTCGATTTCGTGCGCTCCGCGCACGTCGTCATCACCGAGGCGCAGGAGCGGCTATTCGCCGACGAGCAACAGCCCGCGAAGGCGGCCGTCACGCTGGACACCTCCAGGAAGCTCGCCGCGTCGGAGCTGGCGGCGGTCGTGCAGATCATCAGCGCCTCCGGCGGCGCGAATCTGGGCCCGGACAACATCACGGTCATCGTCAACGGCAAGGTGGCCAAGGAGCCGATCGGGGATTCCGTTGCATCGGCGGCGAACGACAAGCTCGGCCTGAAGCTCGAGTATGAGAATACCTACCAACAAAAAATTGAAGACGCCCTGGGCAAAGTCGGCCGGCGCGTGGTGGTCAACGTGAACGCCGAGCTGGATTGGTCCAGCGAGACCACCGAGGCGCGCACGGTCACCGAGGGCGTACCGATTAGCACCCTTGAGAACACGACCACTTCCGAGACGCGCGAGGCCCCTGCCGAGGGCGCGCCGGGGCCCAATGCCAACGTGCCGACCGAGGCGGCGGCCGGCGAAGGGGGCGTGGTCACCTCCCAAGAAGTTACCGAGACAATCGAGAATCTCGACGTGGGAGAGTCCAAGACCACGACCCGCACGGAGCCCGGCACGCTCAAACGGATCACGGCGGCGATATTTGTCGACGGGACCTATGACAAGCCGGTGCTCGGCGCGGACGGCACCCCCACGGGCGAGATCGAATATCAGGATCCGACGCCTGAGTTCTTGGAGTCGATCAGCGAATTCGCGCTAAAGACGCTCGGCGCCGGCGCCCAGGCGACCGACATCACGGTCGCGGCGTTGCGGTTCGACACGACACCGCCCCCCTCGGCGGTCATCCCGAGCGGCATGGTGTGGTACGAAAGCCAATGGTTGCAGGCCTTGGGCCAGTTGTTCGCGATGATGACGATGTTTTTCCTGGTCCGCTATTTCATGCGAAACGCGCTGGCCATGCCCAAGGCCCAGGAAGAGGAGTATGTCGAGGAGGCCAAGGCAGACCCCGAGATCGAGCGCCGCCGGGT
Source organism: Candidatus Hydrogenedentota bacterium (assembly GCA_947486375.1). Lineage (GTDB taxonomy): Bacteria > Hydrogenedentota > Hydrogenedentia > Hydrogenedentales > CANKTP01. Next base: position 1,583 of record CANKTP010000063.1, read on the forward strand.
CGTGGCCGACGAAGTCGAACGCCTCTCCCGGGAGGATCCGGCCAGCGTGGCGGCCCTGCTGCGCACATGGATGACCGAGGAGTGAAGCCCGGCCCAATATCCGGTGATATACTTATCCGCGAGCCGCAAACGAGATTTTGACGAGAAATGCCGCCCAAAGCCCAAAAAGAGACCAAGCCCCAAGGACCGCCGACCCCGGAGGAACTTCCGGGAAAGATGAAGGCGGCGGTGTTGCTCGCGTGCCTTGGTTCCGAGAACGCGAGCAAGGTCCTCGCGAAGATGTCCGTGGACGAGGCCGAGGCGCTGACCTTGAACCTGTCCAGTCTGAACAAGGTCGATTCCGATTTGCGCGGCAACATCCTCGACCAGTTCTACGACCTCGCCGTGGCGAACAAGTACGTGACGCAGGGGGGACTCGATTACGCGCGCGGCCTGCTCGAGGGGGCCTTCGGCGCCGAACGCACCATCGAGATTTTGACGCGCCTCCAGAGCAGCCTGCAGGAAGTGCCCTTCGACTTCCTCAAGAAGGCCGACGCGTCCCAGATCGTGACTTTCTTGCAGGACGAGCATCCCCAGACGATTTCGCTCATCCTCGCGCACCTGCCGGCGGAGACCGCCGCGATGGTGCTCTCGGCCCTGAGGCAGGAAATCCAGACCGATGTCGTGTCGCGCATCGCGACGATGGAGCGCACCCCTCCCGAGGTAATCCGCGAAGTCGAGCGGGTGCTCGAGCGCAAAATGGCGTCGGTATTCACCCAGGGATTCACCTTCGCGGGCGGCATCAAGGAGGTCGCCGAGATTCTCAACAGCATCGACCGGAACTCCGAGAAGGCCATCATGTCCGAGCTCGAGGAGCGCGATCCGCAGCTGGCGGAGGAAATCGGGCGGCTCATGTTCACCTTCGAGGACATCGTGTATGTCGAGGACAGCGGGATCCAGAAGACGCTGCGCGAGGTGGACTCGAAGGACCTGGCCCTTGCCCTCAAGGGATCGAACGAGGAGGTGGCCAACAAAATCCTCAAGAACATGTCCGAGCGCGCCCGCGACGGCATCAAGGAGGAAATCGAATTCCTCGGGCCTGTCCGCGTCAAGAATGTCGAGGAGGCGCAACAGCGGATTGTGGCCATCGTCCGGCGTCTCGAGGAGGCTGGGGAATTGATCGTCGAGGGCCGGGGCGGCGGCGGCGGCGACGAGATCGTCGTCTAGGCCCCATGCGAAAGATTATCAAGACAGACGACATGTCGATCGCCAAGCTCTCGGTGTACGAGCACGATGAGCTGTATACCCTCGAGGGTGGCCCGGACGGTCGCAGCTACGTGGACCCGGCCGCGATCCTTGCCGAGGCCCGCGCCGACGCGGAGCGATTGGTCCGCGAGGCTTATGCCGAGGGACTTCGACGGGGCGAGGCGGCGGGCCGGCAGTCGGCGGAAGAACAATTCGTGGCGTCCATCGCCGAGGCGGCCGCGATGCTGAAGGCGGCCTCCGGGGCGATCGAGTCGGCCCGGGCGGCGTTTCTCGAGGACACCGGGACCCACGTGGCCCGTCTTGCGGTGGCGGCGGCGGAGCGAATTGTCCGGCGCGAAGTTTCGCTCGACCGGGAGATCGTGAAAGCGACGGCCCGGGCGGCGCTCGAGAAACTTACGGGCGAGGAACGCGTGCAGCTTCGGGTACACCCGGCGGACCTCGACGCGATTCGCCTGCACCGGGTTGATTTGTTGGAACGATTCGAGGGGCTACGCCAGCTCGACGTGTCCGCGGACGAAACGGTGTCGCCGGGCGGCTGCATTGCCGAGACGAGCGGCTTGGTGGTTGACGCGGGGATCGAGACGCAGCTGGCCGAGATCCTCGACCGGCTCGGGGAATAGCCCGATGACCGCGCCCACGTTGGACGCCCACCTCGAGCGGCTTCGCTCGAGCGAGCCGGTGCGCGTCCACGGAAAAATCACGGACGTGGTGGGGCTTACGATCGAGGCCACCGGGCCGCCGATGAAGATCGGCGATTTGTGCCACGTGAGGCCCGCCGGGGGGCTGTCGCCCATCCCCGTCGAGGTGGTGGGGTTCCGGGGAAGCCGAATCTTGATGATGCCCCTCGGGGACATGGCCGGGATCGGTCCCAAGAGTGTCCTGGTGCCCACCTTCAAGCCGTTGACTGTCCGCGCCGGGCCCGAACTCATTGGCCGCGTGGTGGGCGGCCTGGGAAACCCGATCGACGGGGGCCCGCCGTTGCGTTGCCAAAACGAGGCCCCGCTGCTTGCGGCCGCGCCGGCGCCCATGTCGCGCCGCCGGATTATCGAGCCCATCGCGACGGGCGTGCGCGCCATCGACGGATGCATGACCTGCGGCAAGGGGCAACGGGTCGGAATCATGTCGGGGAGCGGCGTCGGGAAGAGCAAGCTTATCGGCATGATCGCTCGAAACACGACCGCCGATATCAATGTCATTGCCCTCATTGGGGAACGCGGACGCGAGGTCCGCGACTTTGTCGAGATGGATTTGGGCGACAAGGGATTGAAGCGGACGGTCGTGGTCGCCGCGACCTCGGACGAGCCGGCCTTGGTGCGCATCAAGGGGGCGTACACCGCCACCGCGATCGCCGAATGGTTCCGCTCGCAAGGCGCGGACGTGATGCTGGTCATGGACTCGGTGACGCGCTTCGCGATGGCCCAGCGCGAGGTCGGCCTTGCCGTCGGGGAGCCTCCCACGACGCGCGGGTATCCGCCGTCCGTTTTCTCGCTGTTGCCAAAGCTGCTGGAACGTGCCGGCACGACGCAGCAAGGCAGCATCACCGGTTTCTATTCCGTGCTGGTCGAGGCGGACGACTTGAACGATCCGATCGGCGACGCGGTCCGGAGCATCCTCGATGGCCACATTGCGCTCGCGAGGCCGCTGGCCTCCAGCGGGCACTTCCCGGCGGTGGATGTCCTCGAAAGCATTAGCCGCGTGATGATCGACGTGGTGGGGGAGGGGCACATGGCCGCCGCCCAGGCGTTGCGCCGCAACTTGGCGACATACCGCGACGCGGAGGACTTGATTAATATCGGGGCCTACGTGAAGGGAAACAATCCCGAGATCGACGCCGCTGTCCGGACGATGCCGAAAATCCGCGAGTTTCTGCGCCAGGGACTCCACGAGCCCGGGGCGCTCGACCTCATCGAAAAACAAATGCGAAAGGCCCTGGCCTGACGATGGCGACGCGCCGCCCCGAACATTACGCCATGCTGCTCCGCGTGCGAAAACGCCAGGAGGAGCTCCGCGCACAGGCCTTGGCGGAGGCGCAGCGCGTCATCAACCGGGCGCAAACCGAGCTGCGCGAGATAGCGGGAATTCAGCGCCAGACGATCGAGGAAGCGACCGCCGAGACCCGCACGCTGGCCAATCCCGGCCGCGCGAGCGCCCTCCTGCGGTACGAACGGCACCTCGCCATGCTATCGATCCGCAAGGACGCCGAATTAGTCGAGGCGCGCCGTATCGCGGGCGAAAGGCGGGAGGCCCTGACCGAGGCCTTGCTGCGCCGGAAGACAATCGACCGGCTCATCGAGAAGGCGCGGGACAGGCAGTCGGCGGAGGACCTCGTCCAGGAGCGGCGGGCAATGGACGAGACGGCCTCGATTCGCGCGGCCTTGGGCAACGCCGCCGCACGCGGGAAAAAGGAGGATTAGACGATGGTGAAACTGATCGCGCTCATGCTCGGCGTGTTCATCGCGTTCGTGGGCGGATTGGCCGGCGCTCTCGCCGCGACAGGAAACCTTTCGCGCGAGGCCTTGATGAAGCTTGTGGCCCCCGAGCCGGCGGCGGCGGCGCACGGCCCGGCCGACAACGCGGGGCCGGTCGCGGAGATGCTCGAGAAGGAACGGCAAGAAGTCGCGAAAGTCCGGGCGGAACTCGCGGAACGCGAGAAGGAACTCGACGCGCGGGAACAGAACCTGGACGAGACGCTCTCAGCCCTGTCCCAAAAGCACGACCTGCTCAAGAGCGAGGTGAACGCGCTCGAGGGCGAGGAACTGGCGCGATTGAAGGAAGTCGCCTCGAGCATCGGCGAGATGAAGCCACAGGAGGCAGGCGCGTCGCTCGAGGCCATGGAGCCCGAGCAAGCCGCCAAGATCCTCCGGTTGATCGCGAAGAACCGGGGGAAGATTCTCGACGCGATGAAAGACGTCGAGAAACGAAATCTCATCCTCGAGATTATGCAGGAACCCCGCTACTAGGGACTGCCTGGGTCCGCCGGGAGGTTTGTCCGGCCCCGCCTGCCGCCGCGCGGGCGTGTCCCTCTCCCATTCCCTGACGCCCGTCGGGATCCGTTTTTTCTTCCCCGCGTCGCGCGCCGAAGTTCCATGCGGCGAGTGCGCGGCGAAGTCACATTCGACACGAAAGGAGGTGAAATATGCATGAACTTGACTCTACTTGAATTAACCCAATCATCGCTGGCCTCGAGCCCCGTGTTCGAAGCGCAGACGGGAACCGTCCAGCAAACCGAGGCGCCCGCGGGAGTATTCGCGGCGCTGCTGCAGGAACAAGAATCCCTCTTGCAGGGCACGTCTCCCGGGGAATCCGAGGGCGTATTCGCGACATTGCCCCGGGAACCTCCACAGGCGCTTCAGGATACGTCTCCCGAGGCGTCCGCGACCGGTGAGAATGGCGCGCCACAAGGGTTCGCCCTGGCGTTGGAGGCGGCGCAAGGGCCCTTCGCGGTCCTCGCGGCGGACCTTGCCCCTGGGATCGAAGAGGCCATGCCGGAAATAGAATCCGTGACGGCGCCCAGCGAGGCGTCCGAATCGGCATCCGGCGAGGCAGCATCTATTGGCGATACCTCCGAGGCTGTCGCGGTGGTGCTCATGGCAGTGCCTGCCGTGGGAACGCCGAGCGCGACGGCACCCGGTTCATCGGCGGCCGTTTCCGCCGGGGAACAGAATGGCGAGTCGTCGATCGTTTCGAATTCGGGGTCGTCCGTGTCGCTGTTCGACGCGGCACAATCGTCAAGCCCCGTCTCGATGCCGGCGCGGGACGCATCGTTCCTCTCCAGCCGTTCAACGTATCGGCAGTCGACCGCGGAAACTGTAGTGACCGCAAAGTCCCTCGTTGCGGCCCCTGACATGATGGGGGCGGATGACGCGGTGCCCGCGGTTTCCAGCCGTGCGGTGTATCGCGAAACGCCGCTCGAGGCGGCCCCGGCGTCCGAGCAGTCGGCGGATGCGGGGACCGATCTCATTAGCCAAGCCCGCTACCGGATCCCGGCGGACAGCCGTGACCCATTGGGCTTGATCCATCGAGGCCAGGGCAGCGTGACGCCTGCAGCGGTATCGGTAACGGCAGCCGCACCGGCGTCGACGCACATCGAGGTTCAGCGGCCTCGCGGCCCGATCCCCGTTGTCGTTGGCGCGGGTAGCACCAGGGAATCCTTCCTTGGCGGTACGGCCGAAGGATTCGAGAAGTCCTTGTCGCCGGGACGAATTGTCCTTGACGGCGGTCTTCTTGAAGCGGCGCCCGGAGCCGAGGTTGCGACCGAGGGCGACTTGACGGTCGAGACGCCGGCGCTCCCCGTCGATCCGGTCCAAACCGGATTCACGGCTCGATTGCCGGTTGCGCCCCGCGGCACGCTGGGACCTTCGGAGATACCGCCAGTTCGTCCGGCGGAATCGACGCCCAACGCCGAATTCGGCGAAGTTAACGAAGCGGAAACGACTCCGGTCTTCGAACCCGTCGAGAAGGTCACGCTGGACTCGTTCCAGCTCGATCCTTCGGCGGAAATAGAAATCGGTCACATCGAATCGGGTCCGCGCGTGGACATTCACACGTCGAACTCGAACGTGCGTCCGATAGCGTCCGCGCCGATTGACCTCCCCGTGGCCGAGGCGCCGGGACGGATCGAAGCCCTCACGGGCGACGACGCCGTCGAAGCGGCCCCGGCCCCGTCGGGGAGTCTGAAAGACGCCCAGTCGGCCTTGCCCATGGCAAAGGAATCGACCGAGGCGTCCGCAGGCGTTGCCGTGAGGCTCGCCGGCGCCCCGCCGCAACCTCGCCCGGCAACTGACGCGCCGGACGTTGAAGCGCACGCGGTGGTAGACGCTACCGCGGCAACCCCGGAGGAAGCATCCCCCGGGAACCATGAGGAGGACACGCGGCGCGATTTCGCCGCGGAACCGGCCCGCGCCGCGATTCTTCGCGCGCGGACCGCATACGAAGCGCACGACCTCGCCCCATTCCACATCGAGGACGGAGCGGTAGCGGCCGCGCCGGCGGTGGCGATTGCCCAGGAGACTGTCCCGCAAGGGACGCATCTCCTCCCGGGTGTCCAAGCCCCCGTTGGTAACGCCGAGACCCCCGTGGCCCCGGCGCAACACGTCCACGAAGGGCGCGTCACCATCGACGCCCTTCCGGAAGCGGCGATGCGAAGCGTCCGGTCGCTGGCGGGACAAGGCGATGGGCGCATCACAATTCGTCTCCACCCGGACACGTTGGGCCAGCTCGACGTGACGGTGACGACGGCGAACGGTTCGATCGAGGTCGAAATGACTTCGGCCCACCAAGGCGTGCGCGAAGCCCTCGAGGGCGGAATGCCGGCGCTGCGCGAAGCGTTGGCGCGCGAGGGCATTGACGTCGCGAAGGTGACCGTGGTAAGCCACGGGAGTTCCCTGCAACTCTCCCCGGATGGGGGGGCGGCGGGCGGGCGCCCCGCGGCGCAACACGGGTTTACGCCCCGTTCCAGCGGGGCCGAAACCAACGGATTCGCGGATCGCGGACCCGATGGGGGCGGGCGAAATCCCTCCCGCAGACCCACGAATCATGGCGGTACATTGAACATGTTCGCATAGCGCGAACGATGGAAAGGAAACAACGATGAACGCATTAGTGGCGGTCAGGACCAACGCGGCGGGCTTGAACGGCCCGTCGCCCGCCGAACGGATCGACATGCGCAAGCGGCTCGCCGATTTGCCGCAGGCGAAACCGATGGCGAAGGCCGGCCCCGCGCCCAAGGCCGCCAACGCATCGACCGCGCTGGGCGGCGCGGGCGAGGGACTGGATCGCGATTCGTTCCTGCAACTGCTTGTCCTTCAGCTCCAGAACCAAGACCCGATGGAGCCGGTGGACAATTCGCAGATGCTGGCGCAATTGGCCCAATTCACGTCGCTCGAACAGATGAATAACCTGAACGAGAATTTCGTCGATTTGAGCGGAAATGTCGACCAGCTCAACTTCATCTCGGGCAGCTCGATGCTCGGCCGGCAGGTGCGCGGAATCGACCTTGACGGGAAACCCCGGCAGGGCCGCGTCGACGGCATTCATCTCGACGGCAGCGTGGTCGTGCTCAGCGTGGACGGCGGTCAAATGTCCATGGCGGGCGTGACGGCCATCGCCGACGAACCCTGGGCAACGAAGAAGGATTGACGGGCATGATCGATCCCATTCTCCTCAGGGGGACCCAAGGGCCCGCGGAAACGCGCCCATTGCGTCCGCCCGCCGCGCCCGCGGGACCGGGGTTTCAATCGGTCCTTCGGGAGGCGGTACAGAACACCCGGGAGGTCAAGTTCTCGTCGCATGCGTTGCAACGGCTTTCGAGCCGGGGCATCGCGTTGACGGCGGAGCAGACCCAACGGCTCGAAAAGGCGGTGACGGAGGCGTCCGCGAAGGGCGCCCGGGAATCGCTGTTCCTCATGGATGGGCTCGCGCTCGTGGTGAGCGTGCCCAACCGAACGGTGATCACGGCGCTCGAGCCCGAGGCGGGTGAGAACTCCGTGTTCACGAATATCGACAGCGCCGTGGTCGTCGCTGCCGCAACGAAGTCACAGAACAAAACCGAAACCTTCGGGCTGGACCCCTTCGGGGGGAGCCCTGTGGCCGCCGATCGATTGACGCGGCCCACAACGACAGGGAGATAAACATCATGGGTACAGCAATTTTCACGGGCGTCACGGGCCTTACCGCGTTTCAACGCCGCCTTGACGTCATCGCCAGCAACATCTCGAACGTGAACACCACGGGCTATCGCGGCTCGCGCGTCTTGTTCCAGGACTTGTTCAGCCAGACCCTCGCGGGCGCGGCCGCGCCGGTCGGCAACTTCGGGGGTACGAACCCTGTCCAAGTCGGCTTGGGCGTGCGCCTGGGCAGCATCGACGTGAACCACACGCAAGGCTCGCTGCTCACGACGGGCGTCGCCTCGGACCTTGCGATTCAAGGCCAGGGCTTCTTCGTGCTGACGAACGGCGTGTCGAATGTCTTCACGCGCGACGGATCGTTCGCGCTCAACGCGAGCGGCCTGTTGATCGATCCCTCGACCGGGATGCGCGTGCAAGGGTACACGGCGAACGCAAACGGGATCATCAATTCCGAGGGTGCCCCGGGCGATTTGTTGGTGCCCGTCGGCGGATCGGCCATCGTGCGCGCCACGACCGAGGCCGACCTGGTGGGTAACCTCGATTCCGAGTCGACCGCCACGGCGCCCGCCACGGTCGTCACCCGCACGATCACCGTGTTCGACTCGCTGGGCACGCAACGCGACATCACGCTGACCTTCACCAAGCGCGACCAGGTCGATGACGGCAGCGGCCTGCGCAACGCCTGGGAATTCGAGGCATCGTTCGAGGGCAACCCCGTGACCAATATCCCCGGGGGCAGCACGGGCGTCGTGCTCTTCGACGGCCAGGGACAGTTCATCTCCGCCGGCTCCGTGAACGGCGCCGACACCTTCACCGCGTTGGCGACGGGGACGGATATTGTGTCGATTCCCGTGGCCCTCTTCCCCGGAGACTCGGTGCCGGACAGCCCCTTCGATTTCGACATCGACTTCGCGCGGATGACCGAGTTGTCCGCGGACAACGACGTGACGATGTCGAACCAGAACGGGTTCCCGCGCGGGGTCCTCGAGAGTTTCACCATCGGCAATGACGGATCGATCAACGGCGTGTTCAGCAACGGCTTGACGGTCATCATCGGGCAGGTCGCCCTGGCGGGCTTCTCGAACATCGCGGGCCTCGAGCGCGCCGGCGACAATTACTTCCGCGAGACCCTCGCCTCGGGGGCGTCGCAGATCGGAATTCCCCTGACGGGCGGCCGCGGCCGGGTGACCGGCGGGGTGCTCGAGGGATCGAATGTGGATTTGGGTACGGAATTCAGTAACATGATCGTCACCCAACGCGGTTTCCAGGCAAATGCGCGGACCATCACGGCCGCCGACACCTTGCTCCAGGAAACCGTCAACCTCGTCCGATAATAACCAGGGCGGGGGGATGAAGGCCCCGGCCTTCGTCCCCCCGCCGGGATTTGCCGCCCATGATTAAGCTGACCCGCCGGAACGGCGCGTTGTTCATGCTGAACGCCGAGTGCATCCGCGAGATCGAGGCGACGCCCGACACTATCGTCACCCTGTCCAACGGCGAGAAGTACATGGTGAAGGAAACGGTGGACGAAGTGGGCGACGCAGTGATTCGTTATAAACGAAAGATTCACGGGGCCGATCCCATGTGACCGGCGGCGGGAGCGCCTCTTCCCGGGCGGGCCCACGGCGCGATTTTCGCCGCGACAGGGGGATTGACAAATGCCCCGTCAGCGTTCACGATCCGGTCAACACAACAGAGGTGAAATGCCATGGGCAAGGAAGTCGAGACAGCGGCGGCGCCGAAAGGCTCCATCCTCCGGTTTATCATTCCCGCCGTGCTAATCCTGGGGGCTGCGGCCGGGGGCGGGGCGACCTATTTTTTGGTCCTTGCGCCAATGCTTCACCCGGAGGAGCATGCTCCCGCAGATGCCGAACCGGGACATGGGCATGGCACTGACGAGGAGGTAGAGGAGCCGATCTCCCTTCACTCGGTGGTCGTACCGTTCGACGAACAGAACGTCAACCTGATGCGGGAAGGCGACCTCCCGGCGGCGATTGTCCTCTACAAAGTTACCCTCGAGGTCAGCAACCCCGAGACACAACTCATCGTGGACGCTCCAAACTTCAAGCCCCGGTTCCTCGAGAAAATCCAGAAGCCGCACCTCTCGAAGACCCGCGCGGAGGTCGATGACCAGACGGTTTTCCAAGCAAGCACCGCCCGCATCATCAAGCAGCAGTGCAACGATTTGCTGCGGCGCCTCCAGGAGGAACCCAAGGAGGAAAACCGAATTACTGCAGTATTCTACGATAAGTTCCTCGTGATAGACCCTAACTGACTTTTGGGACCCCTCATGGCCGCTCGCCGGACGCACGCACAGGAACACACCTTCGAGGAGGTCAAGGAGGCCGATGCGCCGCCGTCCCAGAATCTCCACCTTCAAGACTTGGCCACGGTCCGCCTGCCACTGAACGTCGAGCTCGGCGTGTCGCGCATGAAAGTCCGCGAAGTCCTCGAACTCCGAAAAGGTTCCGTGGTGGCGCTGAACAAGAACGCGGGCGAAATGACCGACATCCGGCTTCGGGGCGTTCTCCTGGCGCGCGGCGAGGTGGTCGTCATTGGCGATTCGCTGCATGTGCGCGTGGCCGAAATCACCGGGGTGAGCGAGCTGGAGGGATCGGGTGACGCGTAGCGCCTGGCTGATAGCCTTCGCGCTCGGCGCGGCGTGGGCGCAAGACCCCGCAGCCACGACCGGCGTAACCGCGCCGGGAGGCTTCGAGGAGACCGATGCGCCCCGCGTCGAGTTGCTTCCCGCCGAGTCCGCGCCGGATGGCCCCCCCGGCCAAGACGAAACGGGGCCGGCGCCCGTCGACCCCCTGATCGAGAATCTGAACCGTGTCCTCGACAGGGACGCCGCCGATGCCGGCACCGCCGGAGATGCGCCGCCCCCAAGCGACGGCGCCACGGCCTCCCCGCAAGGCCTCTTCTATATCGTCCAGGTAACCGGGGCGCTGGCGCTGGTGTTTGCGCTCCTCGTGTTGTTTCGTTATTTCGGCCTGAAATGGTCCAAGAACGCGCCCATGCTGACCGGCGGCCAGTTGGGCCAGGTCCTCGGGCGCATTCACCTGGGCAAGGGAGGGTCGCTTTTCTTCGTGCGAACGGCGGGGCGCGTGCTCGTCGTGGGCTCCACAAACGCCTCGATGACCGTGCTTGCCGATTTCGATGCGGACCTCTTCTCGCCGCAAGAGGCGTCCGGGGCCGCGAGCGATCCTGGCCTGTTCAGCCGGGAGAATTTCCTTGCCCAATTGCGGGCCAGCGCCGAGTCCGCGCGCCCGCTCGAACGCGTGGCCGACGACGACATCGCGTCGCTGCGCGGGGACCTCGCTCGCCTGCAGCAGTACATCCAGGAAGAGTCCCGTGACCCCAAACTATAGGGGGCTTGCCGCGCTCGCATGCGTATTCTGGTTCGCGGGCGCCGCGTGGGCGCAAGACCAAGCCCTTCCCCCCGCCGATCCAAACCCCACGGGCCTCGATCTGCTCGGCACGGTCCAAAAATTCGGCGAACCCGAGGGCATCTCGACCACGCTGGCCGTCTTTTTCCTGCTGACCATCCTGACGCTCGCCCCGGCCTTCCTCGTCATGACCACCTCGTTCACCCGCATCATCGTCGTGTTCGGTTTCTTGCGCCAGGCCATGGCCACGCAACAATCGCCCCCAAACCAGGTGCTCATCGGGCTCGCCTTGTTCATCACCTTCTTCATCATGGCGCCAACGTACAAGGAGGTGAACGAACGCGCCCTGCAGCCGTACATCCGCGGCGAATTCGCCGACCTCGCCGAGGCCACCAACGCCGCGCTCGGCCCCATCCGCGATTTCATGTTCAAGCAAATCCGGAACGAACGGGACCTTGCCCTCTTCGTCGAGATCGCCAAGATGGAACGGCCCAAGACCCGCGATGACATTCCCTTCACGGTCCTCGCCCCCGCTTACATGATCAGCGAACTCCGCATCGCCTTCCAGATCGGCTTCGTCATCTACATCCCCTTTCTCATCATCGACATGGTGGTCGCCAGCACCCTCATGGCGATGGGAATGATGATGCTCCCCCCCGTGTTCGTTTCCCTCCCCTTCAAAATCATCCTGTTCGTGCTCGTCGACGGATGGTATCTCCTCGTCCGGTCACTCGTTCAAAGTTTCGGGTAAGGCAGGCACGGTCTCGCGCCTACGTTTTGCCTTGCGGGCGTATCGCCTCGACGCCGCCCATGTAGGGCCTAAGGACCTCTGGGATAACGACGGAACCGTCGGCTTCCTGGTAGTTCTCGAGGACCGCGATGGCCGTCCGTCCCACGGCGAGGCCGGAACCGTTGAGGGTGTGGACGAACTCGGGTTTTTTGCCGCGCTTGAACCGGATGTTCGCGCGGCGCGCCTGGAAGTCGGTGCAGTTCGAGCAGGAACTGATCTCGCGGAACTTGCCCTGGCCCGGCAACCACACCTCGATATCGTAGGTCTTGGCGGCGCTGAACCCCATGTCGCCCGTACACAGGGTCATCACCCGGTAGGGCAGGCCCAATCGTTGCAGGACGGTCTCGGCGTTGGCCGTGAGTTTGTCGAGCTCGTCGAAGGAGGTTTCCGGGGTACAGAGTTTGACCAACTCGACTTTGTTGAATTGATGTTGCCGGATCATGCCGCGCGTGTCGGCGCCGTAACTCCCGGCCTCGCTGCGGAAGCAGGGAGTCAGGGCCGTGAAATATTTCGGCAGCTCGGATGCATCGAGGATGTCGCCCTTGTGGATGTTCGTGACGGGCACTTCGGCGGTCGGGATTAGCCAGAGGTCGTGCCCCTCTAGCTTAAACGAGTCTTCGGCAAATTTCGGGAGCTGACCCGTTCCCTGCATGGTGTCGGAGTTAACGGCATAAGGAGGCAGGATCTCGGTGTAACCGTGTTCGCCGGTATGTAGGTCGAGCATGAAATTGTACAGCGCGCGCTCGAGCCGGGCACCCATGCCGCGCACCAAGCAAAACCGCGCCTTGGCGAGCTTTACGCCGGTCGCAAAATCGAGAATGCCGAGGCGCTCGCCGATATCGACGTGGTCCCGGGGCTCGAAGTCGAACGTGCGGGGTGTCCCCCATGCCCTCTCGATGCGATTGGCGTGTTCGTCTCGGCCAACGGGAACGGAGGCGTCGGGAAGATTGGGGACGCTAAGCAGAAGATTCGATAGCTGCTCATCCACCGCCCTAACCTGCTCATCCAGCATCTTTACCCGGTCGCTTACCAGCTTCATCTCGGCCATCGCCGCCGCGGCGTCCTGCTTGCCCCGCTTCAATTCGCCGATCGTGAGCGAGGCCTGGTTCTGCGCGGCGCGCAGTTGCTCCATCTCGTGTACCAGCGTTCGCCGTTCCTTGTCCGCGTCGAGCAGGATATCCACATCCACGCCCTTGGAGTTCCGATTGGCCAGCGCGGCGCGGAGAATATCCGGGGTCTCGCGGACGAATTTGATGTCGATCATGCGTGGGTTCCAAGCGTACAAGGGAGGGGCCGGGCGGCGGTACGCCCAACCGGAAATTTGGAAAGCGGGAAGTATAGGCGATGCGGCGGGGGCGGCGCTATTTGAGCATGCGCTGCATGATGGTCACGTCGAGCAGACGCCCGAATTTTTCGCCCACCGAGCGCAGGATGCCCGCCGTCGCGAACCCGGCCCGTTCGTGGAGACGGACGCTCGCGGCGTTCTCGGTGGCGATGCGGGCGATGATCGTCCTCAGGGGTCCGCCCTCGACTGCCGCAGCCAGAGCCGCCATGAGATTCCCGCCCGCGCCGCGCCCGCGCTGGGTCTCGTCGACGTAGATCGATATCTCGGCGGCGGCGTCGTAGGCGGCCCGGTCGCTATAGCGGCTGAGCGACACCCAGCCAATCACGGCGCCCCCTGCCTCGTATACCAACACCGGAAGTCCGTCATGGTGTGCGTCGAACCACGCGCGCCGGTCCTCGAGCGATTTCGGCTCCGTGTCGAAGGTGCCCGTGGTCCGAAGGACCGCCTGGTTATAGATTTCATTGATCGCGGGAAGATCGTCCCGCGTCGCGCGGCGGATGGTAAAGGCCGGCGCGTCGCGCGCGGCTGTCGGTAAGTTCATGGCATGTCCCCGGTCGTTACCCTAGATGGCGGCTATGCGTATCGGAAGACGGCGCGATCTACGGTCGCAGGAGGGCGAGGATACGGTCGAGGTCGTCCAAGTTGAAGAACTCGATCTCGATCCGGCCCTTGTTCTCGGGCGAGTTTCTCAACTGCACCCGGGTCCCGAAGCGGCGCCGCAGTTCGTCCTCGATGCGCGCGACATGCGGGTCTTTCCCCTTGGTCTCGACGGTGGATACGGTCTTGCGTGGCGTGGCCATCTTTTCGACCTGGCGCACGGACATGCCGTCTTGGATGATCGAGCGGCATGCCGCGCTTTGCTTCAACGGGGAATCGAGCGCGAGCAACGCCCGCGCATGCCCCATCGCAATGTCGCCTTGCATCACATGGCGCTGGACATCCGCCGGCAGATTGAGCAAACGCAGTGTGTTGGTGACCGTGGCGCGCTTTTTTCCGACCTGCCGCGAAAGTTCTTCCTGGGTCCATTTGAACTGTTGGAGCAGCCCCTCGTAGGCCTTGGCCAGCTCGATGGGATTGAGGTCCTCGCGCTGGATATTCTCGATGAGGCCGAGCTTCAGCATCTCCTCGTCGGAAATGTCGCGGCAAACCGCCGGGATCGTGGCCCGCTCGGCCAGGATGCTCGCGCGTACGCGGCGTTCGCCGCTGACCAGTTGGTACTGGCCATCGCGTTCGCGAACGATTATCGGCTCTTGCACGCCGTCGCGCCGGATGGACTCGGCGAGCTCCAGCAACGAGTCCTCGTCGAACTGGAGACGCGGTTGCCTTGGATTCGGCAGGACCTTCTGGGGATCCAGCTCGATTAGGCGGGAACCGTCGGCCAGCGCCTGGGGACCCGGATCGGGCCCCTCCGGCGGCGGCGGCGCCGCAGGGGCGGGCCGCGACTGCGGATATCCGCCGGCCGAGATCAACGCCCCCAGCCCGCGCCCAAGCGCCTTTTTCTTCTGGTCAACCACGGGAGATCAATTCCCGCGCCAGGGCCACGTAGGCCACCGCGCCGGGCGACTTGGGATCGTAGTGGATCACCGGCTGCCCGAAACTCGGCGCCTCGCTCAGGGTGACGTTGCGCGGGATGATTGTCTGGAAGACCTTGTCGCCCAGGTGCGAGCGGACATCGGCGACAACTTGTTTCGACAAGTTCGTGTGCTGGTACATGGTGAGGAGCACTCCCTGCAACTTGAGCGGCTTGTTGAGGTTGTCCCGAACCAGGATAATCGTTTGGAGCAATTCGCTCAAGCCCTCGAGGGCATAGTACTCGCACTGGAGCGTGACCAGGACCCCATCGGCCGCGGCGAGCCCATTGACGGTGAGCAGGCTCAGCGACGGCGGACAGTCGATGATGATATAGGGATAGTCGCCGCGCACGGACTCGAGGGCCTCGCGCAGGCGATACTCGCGGCGCTCGACATCCACCAATTCGACCTCGGCCCCGACGAGGTCCTTGTTCGAGGGGACCATGCGGAGCTTCGCGACCGGGGTGTCGATGACGCACTCGGCCATCGGCGTCTCGTTTACCAGCGCGTCGTACAGGGTGTTTTCGAGGGCGTTCTTGTCGATTCCCAGGCCGCTGCCGGCGTTTCCCTGCGGATCGAGATCGACCAGCAGCGTCTTCTTGCCCGATGCGGCAAGGCATGCGGACAGGTTGACCGCGGTCGTGGTCTTGCCCACGCCGCCCTTTTGGTTTGCTACCGCGATGACCTGACCCATGCGAATGTACTCTTCGGTGAACGGCGACCGCCGCGTGAAATTGCGCCCCGGAACGCGCCGTGCCGCAGGCTGTCCCGCCAGGACGCCGCGCACGCCACGCACCCACGAATGAAGTCCGTCATGATACGGCCCCCCTAGGGTCAAGTCAACGGGTTTGAGCGGCGTTCCACGGACGGCGCGGGGGAAGGCCCTCGCCGGTTGAGTTGGCCGGGGGCGGCGTTATACCCTGCTGGGGATTCGCCATTTCGCCTCCCAGGGAGTTACATGCCATGCGCGCCATGATTTCGTTCGTCCTCGTCACCCTATTCAGCGTGGGCATGTCCGCCTCCGCGGCCGAACCCGCCGATGCCGTCCTGGGCAAATGGCTCACCGACGGCGGAAAGTCCCAAGTCGAGATTTACAAGGGGAAGGCCGACGACGGGGAGGAGAAATATTACGGCAAGCTTGTATGGTTCAAGGATCCGGTCTATGCCGAGGATGACCCCGAGGCGGGCAAAACCGTGCATGACAGGAAGAACCCCGACCCGAAGCGCCACGACGATCCCTTGCTCGGGCTCATCATGCTCCGGGCCTTCGTCCACGACAGCGAGAACGGCGAATGGAACTCGGGGACCATCTACGATCCCGAGGTCGGGAAGGTGTACAAATGCACGATAAAGATCGTGGACGACCCCGCGGCCAACGGCGGCAAGAAGCTCGATGTCCACGGATACGTCGGCGTGCCGATGTTCGGCCGCTCGACCATCTGGACCCGGCCGGGGGACGAGGCACCCGCCAGCCCCCCCGCGGAATCGAAATAATCGGGCGAGGCGCCGCGACCCCGCTTTGCCGGCGATGGCGATGATGCCGGTCGATACCTCGCCGCGGGCTGCGGCACGCGCTTGGGCATGGCCCGCCGCGATTACCGCGTTGGGCCTCGGCCTTCGCATCTTCGGGCTCGACCACCATGGACTCTGGTACGACGAGGCGGCCGTCTTGCAGATCGCGGGCGACGCGATCCATCCCTCGCGGACCTTCGACCCGGACTACACCAGCGACGCTCCCCTGTTTCCATTGCTCGTCGCCGGCTGGTACGGGCTCATGCGCGCGATCCCCGGCGTCGAACCCGGAAGCGTCCTGTGCGATTTTCTCCTGCGCCTGTTCCCGGCGCTCGTCGGCACGGCCTGCATTCCGCTCGTGTTTCTATTGGGCCGCCGGGTCCTCGGCAACGAACGTCCCGCGTTAATCGCCGCGTTCCTCTTCGCGATTTCGCCTTTCCAGGTGTATTACGCGCAGGACCTCCGCAATTACAGCCTGATGGTGGCGATCAACCTGGCCGCGGCATGGTGTCTCATCGAGGCCCTCGAGAAGGACCGGCCCGCCGCCTGGGCCGGCCTCGTCGCTTCGATGGCGCTCGGGATATACAACCACTTTTTCATGGTCTGGTACATTGTCGCGTTCAACCTGTACGCGCTGTCGGTGAGTTGGGTCCACCGGCGGCGGATGCCCGCCTGGATCGCCGCCAACCTCTGCATCATCCTCCTCTCCGTCCCCTCCCTCTACCTCATGCTCTTCACCAGCCTTTTGTTCGACACGGCGGTGTCGCCGTGGTATCCGCCGCCCGATTTGGCCGCGGCCGCGATCACGTTCAAGAGTTTCTTCGCGGGCTACAGCCCCAACG
The DNA here is from genome assembly GCA_947486375.1 of Candidatus Hydrogenedentota bacterium. GTDB lineage: Bacteria > Hydrogenedentota > Hydrogenedentia > Hydrogenedentales > CANKTP01. The sequence goes on from CANKTP010000063.1 coordinate 18,903, forward strand.
CGCCGGCGTACAAGGCCCTCACGCTGCTCGCCCTCGCCTTCTCCGGCGCCGGGCTCTTGTCGTTGTACAAAAAGCCCCGCGCCGCCCTGTTCCTCCTCATCCTCGCCGCCGCCCCCATCGCCCTCTCGATCCTGTACTGGCGCACGAAGGAGTTTCCCTACTACACCCACCGGCTGATGATCTTCAGCGCCGTACCCTGCTATTTGCTCATCGGACAGGGCGCCGGCCTGCTCCGGAATCGATTCGCCGCCGCCGCGGTGGCCGCGTTTGGGGTGCTCACGCTGCCGCCCCTCGCCGACATGTATGCCCAGCGGCTTCATCCCCTCCAGAAACACACCACCGGGATTCTCTACAAAAACCAGACCCGGGACGCCGCGGCGTTCGTGGCCGCGCGGTTCCGCCAGGGCGACGTTGTATTGCACCGGCTCCGCTACACGTTCCTTCCCTTTCGCTATTACCTCGACGCGCCCCAGCATGTCGTCGAACTGGACCGCCGCGGCATCCGCGAGGCGACCCAGGACTACACGAACATTAGCCTGTACCTAAACGCGAAGACGATGCCGCTGCTCTTCCACGATGCCGCCGAGGGTGCCCAGCGCATTTGGTTCGTCAATTCTTGGTGGGACCATTTCGGCTCGGACACGATGACCGACGCCATGCCCGAGTGGCTCGACGCCCGGTACCGCCGGGTCGCCTTTCGCGAATTCGACGGGCTCGATGTCTATTGTTTCGAACCGGCCCGCTCGACCGGGGAACCGTCGCTGCGAATATCCGATGACGGGACGCATGCGCTCGCGACAAGGATTTCCCCCGGGGAAGCCGCGGGCCGCGAGTTTATCGAGGCGGCGGTGGCGTTTCCCCCGTCCCGCGGGCCGGCATTGGCGCTCGACCGGGTGTTGATCGCGCATGGGGCCGCCTTATACCGCGGCAACGAATATCCCGCGGTCTTCGCCCCGGACGGACATATATCGATTCCGGCCTTGGGCTTGTCGATCCTGAACAAGGGTGGGGGCGCGATGGACGGGGTGCAATGGTCGGCCGCCGCCGTCGATACGGCGTCGGCCAGCGCCGTGTTGATATCGGCGCCATTGGAATCGACCGGGCCGTTCTCGTATGGATTCACGATCTCGAATCCGTCGCCGGGACCGGCGACGCTCGTTCTCGACATTGCCGAGTCGGTCGAGACCATGCCGGGGCTCGGGTTCACGCCGCTCGAACCGAATTCGAGCGCCTGGCGCCCTGCGCGGCAAGAGACGCTCGACCCGTATCCGCTCCCGTTCGCGAATGCATTCGCCCTCGTCGCGCACGTCTCGAGCCAGGTACCCGACGAGAAATCCGTCTACCGCGACATCGCATTGCCTCCCGGCGAGTACCGCGTGTACCTCCGCCGCGCGGTGCGCGGTGGCGCCGTGAACCTCGACGGCGCCTTTGCGCGTGTCGCCGTCGGGACCAAGGACAGCCCAGGCGCGCCCCTCGGGATCGTCGCCCCGGTGGACGGACTCCCCGAAAGCGGATGGCGATGGACCGAGGCGGGGACCTTCACCGCGCGGGGCGAGGCGCAACGCATGGTCATCACCGCGCTCAACCGGGACAATTTGCGCCACGCCTACTTCCGGCTCGACCGCGTCGCCATCGTGTCCGCGACGTCGACCGCGAACGCCGTGCCCGGCGCGGACCGCACCGAGATCCAATTGGCCCCGGGCGAGACCCGCGCCATTCAGCGGGCCGCAGACATGAACGGCCAACCGCGCAAGCGCATCGACATCGAAACCTACGACGCCGCTGGCCGCGCGTTCCGCTCGGTCCATTTCACGGTACGGAATGGCCCCTGAGTCGGGAAGCGAATACTCCCGCCGTCCCATCCATGGTTCCCGGCCGAGGCCCCCGCTCCGCTACGCGGCCTGCATGGCGTTCGCATCGTTGGCCGGGCGTGGAATCGCCCGCACAAGGACCCGGCGATCCCTATCGCCGTGGCCCCACGGGCCTTCCAAACAATTCGACCCCGTCGCGCTGGGACGCGTACGCGGTTCCCCGGAAAAAGCGATTGGCCCCCGGATCTTCCGATCCGGGGGCCAACCTAAACTTACCTACTCAACGACGATGGATCAGGTGCCGGTCTGGAGGCACTGCGTGACCCACATCGACGCCGGGTTTAGCGGCGGCTCATCGTTGGTCGGATACTTGATGAAGGATACGTGACCGTCCATGTAGAGGGTGTTCGAACCGCCGGGGACGTGGTTGAATTCCACTGCCAGCGTCGAACCCTGATCCCAAAGCACAATCACGTCGCTCTGGGCGGCGCTGACCGCCTCGAGGTTGTTGATGTCGGTGATCAGGAAACGTTCGATGCCTTCACGGAGACGGTACAGCGTGTTGCTGTTGCCGTTGCCG
>CANKTP010000064.1 GCA_947486375.1 Candidatus Hydrogenedentota bacterium
CCCGGCAAACCAGCAGTCGCAAATCCGCACCATGCTCGCGGACGCGCTGAAAGGGGTCGTGGCGCAGAACCTACTCAAGAAAATAGGGGGGGGGCGTGTCGCCGCCATCGAGGTGCTCGTGGTGAACCAGGCGGTGCAGATGCTCATACGCGAGGGCAAGAACCAGCAGATCATGAGCATCATGCAGACGGCGAAGCGCGAAGGGATGACGCTCCTCAACCAGGAACTCACCCGGTTGGTGAAGGAGGAGGTCGTCGAGCCCTTGGAGGCGTACATGAAGTCCGTGGACAAGGACGATCTCTTCAAGAGTTTCGCGTCGAACGACATCAAGTTCGAGCGCCCAGAGGATTGAGCGCGGCGGGTGTACGCCAGGAAAACGGGATGGACGACATGGACACGATGGACGACATGGACGGTCGCGCGGATCGCCGTGTCTCGTAATCCGGAGCGCCATCGCTTGGGCGAACTGCCATGAACCTTCCGAACCGACTGACGATCGCGCGGCTTGTCCTTGTGCCGCTGTTTGTGCTGCTGATGTCCGTGGACCATTTCGCGTCGTACCTCGCGGCGTACGTCACGTTCACGGTCGCCTCCCTGACGGACTACTACGACGGGAAGATTGCGCGCCGGGACGGCCTAATCACCAATTTTGGCAAGCTGATGGATCCCCTTGCGGACAAGATACTCGTCACGGCGGCGTTCGTGATGCTGATGAAGATTCCGGCGTTGACCACGCCCGGCTGGGCGATCGTGGCGATCCTCGCGCGGGAATTTCTCGTGACCGGGGCGCGGTCGTTGGCGGCGGCGGACGGCTCGATCATCGCGGCGAACGCCACCGGGAAGACGAAGACGGTTATCCAGATGGTCCATATCTACACGTTTCTATTCCTTGCGATTGTCGCCGGCCTCGTCGAGCGATGGCTGCCGGACTACGCTGAAGTCTACGGTTCGGTACTCTCCGCGGCCTCGATGTACTCCATTATTTTTGTCGCGGCGTTCACGGTGTATTCGGGGATCGAGTTCGCGCGGTCGAATTGGGCGGCGTTGAACCTGAGCACGCGGTCATGACGGCCCCGGCCCCGTCGACGTTGACGGTCGACCTGGACGCCTATGCCCACAACTTGGGCGTCGTACGGTCGTACATCCCTCCCGATACGGGGATTATCGCCGTCGTGAAGGCGGACGCCTATGGCCTGGGTGCCGTGGCGGTGGCGCGGCGCGCGGTGCGCGAGGGGGTGGCGATGCTGGCGGTGGCGACGGCGGGCGAGGGCATGGCGCTGCGGGAAGCGGGGATCGAGGCGCCGATCCTGGTCCTGATCAACCCGCCGGAGGATGCGCTGCCGGAGATCGTGCGGCACGGCCTTCGCACTGTCATCGCGGACGTGCGCACGGGGGAGCGGCTGGGCGAGATCGCGCGGAAATCGAGGAAGATATCGACGATCCATTGCGAAATCGACACGGGGATGGGGCGGCAGGGGTTCGCGCCGGAAACCGCGGCGGAGCAGGTGTTGCAATTGACACGGATATCCAATGTCGACATCGAGGGCATATGCACTCATTTCCCTTGTGCCGAAACCCCGCCGGACCAGTTCACGCTAAACCAGCTCAAGACATTCCGGCAGGTGTTGCGCGATCTCGAGAAGGAGGGCGTTCCCTACGAGATGGCGCACGCCGCGAACAGCGCGGCGGTGGTGAATTTCGGCCCGAGTTGCCTGAACATGGTGCGCCCCGGAATCATGACGTACGGTGCCTGGCCGTCGACCGCCGCGCCGGCGGGGGACAAACCCCGGTTGCGCGAGGTGGCAAAATGGACCTCGACGGTGGTGCTGGTCCGGGACATGGCGGGCGGCGCGAGCGTCGGATACGGGCGGACGTACAAGGCACCCAGCCCGCGCAGGGTGGCGCTGGTCCCGGTGGGCTATGCCGACGGTTACGATCGGCGGCTGTCGAACGCGGGGGAGGTCCTGGTGCGGAACACGCGGTGCCCGGTGATTGGCACGGTGTCGATGGACCAGATCGTCGTGGACGTGTCCGGCCTTCCGGCGATCCAGGCCGGCGATTCGGTCACCTTGCTCGGGACACACCGCGACAACCGCATCGAGATCGAGGAGGTCGCGCGGAAGATCGACACGGTGCCGCACAATGTGCTCACCGCGATCGGGCCTCGGGTGGCCCGAGTTTACGTTCCCTGAGAGTACTATTCCCTGGGTGCCGGTAAAAGCCGAAGGGACGAAAAGGACAGAAAGGACGGAAGAGAGTGTTGTCGGCTTTTGCTGGTCGCGTCTTCAAAGGAGGACTTTTCTTGCTTTTCCTCATATATCGAGTTTCGACGGGAGCATGCTGCACCCTGTGGTTCCATAGGTCTGCGCATACAAGACGCCAACGGCATGAATCATATTACTAGTTGAGCAGCTCTGCAGTTTTCGAGTTCGTGGCGGATTTCCCCGATAAGGGGGGCGAGGATGGATCCGGAGAAATCGAAGCGAAGTCCGGCGGCCTCGAACAACTCGGGCAGGGGCCTCGAGCCGCCAAGCGCCAGGGCGCGCTTGTAGTTCGCGAGGGCGGCCCGGGGATCTTGGCGAGCCTGCCGCCAAAGCTGGAGCGCGCCGAGTTGGGCGATCCCGTATTCGATGTAATAGAGGGGGACCTCGAAGAGGTGGAGCTGGCGTTGCCAGAGGCACGATTGTTCCTCCTCGAGCCCGGACCAATCGACGACGCCTCCGTTGAAACGGGCGTGAATTTCGAGCCACGCGGCTGCCCGTTCGTCGCGGCCGTGCCCCGGATGGGTGTAGAGCCAGTGTTGAAACGCATCGATTGCGGCGATCCACGAGAGCATCGTGAGCTTGTCGCGGAAGAAATCGTGGCGCGACCTCGCGCGCGCGGCGGCGCCGTAGAAGGGGTCGAGATGTTCGCCGGCAAGGAACTCCATCCCAAAGGAGGCCACCTCGCAGAACTCGATCGGCGCGTGGCGGTAGGCATAGAGCGGGTGGTGGGCCGCGGCGAGGGCATGGAAGGCGTGGCCGGCCTCGTGGAGCAGGGTGCGCACGTCGTCGTCTAGGCCGACCGCGTTCATGAAGATGAAGGGTTTGCGCAACTCCGCGAGGAATTCTTGGTACCCGCCCGGGGCCTTGCCCTTGCGGCTGACCAAGTCGAGCAGTCCGCCGGCGCGGAGACCGTCGAACCGTTCGCCCAATTCCGGGTCCAACGAACGGAAGGCGTCCGCCCCGCGCTCGATCAGCTCGGCCTCGATCTCGAAGGGGCGCAGCGGGGCGCGGCCGGCGGGATCGACGCCGGTGTCCCAGGGGCGAAGCGATTCGAGGCCCATCTCTTCCCGGCGCCGAAGCAGCAATTCGCGCAACACGGGAACGACGCACTGTTCGACGGCCTCGTGGAATGCCCGGCAATCCGCGGGGGAATAGTCGAAGCGATGCAAGGCGCGGAACTGGAATTCGACGAAGTCATCGAGGCCGGTGTTCGCGGCGATTCGCTCGCGGACGGAGATCATGTCCTCGAAGATGTCCTCGATCCGTTCGCGGTCCTCGAGGCGGCGGATGGTGGCGGCGCGCCAGGCGGCCTCTCGCAACGTGCGGTCCGGCTCGAAGAGGAGCTTGTTCATTTCCTGCAAGGTGCGTTCGCGGCCCTGGAACTCGATGGTCATGGCGGCGTGGATGGCTTGGTATTCCTGCGCGAGCAGTTCATCCTCGGTCTGTAGGCGCACATTGCGCGGGTCGAACAGGGCCACGTCGGCCTCGATGGCGCGGTCGAACACGTCGAGCTCGCCGCCGGGCGCGGGGAATTCGGAGCGAGCGGCAAGGTAGCGCTTGCTCACGATGTCGGCGAGGGGTTTGACGGCGGGCAGAATGTCCTGGACAAAGGCGGCGTAGCCGTTGGCGTGGCCGGGGTCCCCGGTGTCGCAGGTCATCCGGATGTACAAGATTGCCCGGACTTGATCCAGCGCGGCCTGGAGCTCGGACCAATCGCGCAAGAACGCCTCGATGTCCTGGCGCGAGGCGAGCGGGCGGTCCATCAGGGCCTCATAGAGGCCGATGACGACGGGGCCCTCTCGCAGGTCCGCGTCCGGGGGAATCCACGCCCGGGGCGCGTATGGGACGAGGGCCTCGATATCGAGCGGGGACGCGGCGGATTGCGGCACGCCTATTCTCCGGGGACATATTCGCGTTCGAGATGGGCCCGCACGTCGGCCTCCTCGAACCAGACGGGCTTGAGTTTCGAGGCGACAAAGAGGGGGGCCTGGTCGGCGTAGTGGGGGGAGGCGGGCCGGGTGGTCGCCGCTCCGAATTGGTGGACGCTTTGCGACGAGACCTTGCCGGAGTTGTCCCATTTTACGAGCAATACGTAGCAATCGCCCGCCTGGCCGACGAAGCGTCCGCCGTCTTCCGTGGCTTTCCCGTAGACGGCGTGAAGGGTGTCGGGTCCGCCGCCGAGGCCGAGATCGGCGTTGCCGCGGTGCAGGCGGTTGACCTCGGCCCAGGGGACGTCGATTCGCCCGTGAATGCGCTTGAGGATATCGGCGGACTTGCGCAGTTGGTCGACGAGTTCGTCCGGCATGGGGAGTTTCCCCGCGTTGTTGTGGAAGGGCAGCGCGGTCATGACGGCCAGCGCCGTGCCCGGGTCCGCGGCGTTCGTGTCGAGGTCGTATTTCGTGAGGACGGACACGGCCTGCTGGGCCAAGGGATCGTTCGGGATTTTACCGGAGAGAATGGCGACACGGACCTTGGCCATGAACGATTCCCTCGAGTAGCGCGTGTCGAATTTATACTTGACGAACTCGTCCCAGTCGATGGAGTCGTCCGCGCCGAAGGTCTCGATGGCGCGGAGGGCGCGGTTTGTCATGTGCGTCTCGATTCCGAAGGCCGGGGCGTAGGCCGCGGGATCAGGGTTGCCCGGGCCGACGGTGGTCTGGAACGGGGTCGAGTTGCAGTTCTGGACCATGCCGGAGTCGGGATTTTTCACCATCGGCAAGCGGTCGAAGGGGATGTAGTCGTCCCAGATGGTCTCGGAGGTGTTTCCCGGAAGGTATTGGCGCCAATCGTATCCCTCGGCGCGGATCGGCATGAGGGCGTTGTAGAGATATAGGATATTTCCGTCGGCATCGGCGTAGCCGCAATTGAGCGAGGGGATGGCGCGCATCTTCATCGCGTCGAGCCATTGGTCGAGGTTGTTCGCGCGGTTCATGCGGTACCACTGCTCGACCGCGCGGATGTCGCCCATGCCCGCGTAGCGAATGGCGTAGACGCCGTGGGGCTGGCGGAGCACGGGCCCGTGGACCGAGCGGACGACCTCGCGCTTGATGTTCATCACGCCTTCGCCGACCTTGACGGTCATGGGGACCATCTCGATGTCGAAGTCCTTCCACTGGCCATCGAGCTTGTACTGGTCCTTGTTCGCGGGATTGATTTCGAGGACATATACGTCGACCAGGTCGGGGCTGTTGACCGTGTGGGCCCACCCGAGCCTGCGGTTGTGCCCGTGCAGGACGATGGGCACGCCCGGGAAGGTGCCCCCGACGGCCTCCCAGCCCTCGTCGCTGTGGACATGCGCCTCGTACCAGGCGACCGGGCCTTCCCACGGTTGGTGCGAGTTGACGGCGAGGAAGGTGCTGCCGTCGGCAGTGCGCTTGGGCCCGATGCTGAAGGTATTGGAGCCCGTTGGCAGGCCGCCGGTGAGGAACTCGCGCGAGGCGGCCAGGGCTTCGGGGCCGTCGATCGCGGCGGTTTTCGTGGAGACTTCGCGCTTGCGTTCGTCGCCGAACAATTCGAGGACGGCATTGTCGAGGCCGTAGAAGAAGGGGGCCTTGAACACGAACCCGGCGACGATGTCCTTGCCGGTGACGGGCCAGATGTCCCCCATGGTGACCTCGTCCGGGTGCAGCTGGGCGTAGCGATTCACGCCGTCGGCGTAGGCTTCGCAAATCGCCCGGGTCTGGGGCGAGAGGTCGGTGTCGTATTTCGCGTTGACCGAGTCCCAGACCCCCAACAGATGGACCATGTAGTCGATGGCCGCCGCTTGGGCGCCGCCGTTGACCCCGCCGAGGGAGCGTGTCGCGATCATGGCTTCCTCGACGGTCTTGAAGTCATCCTCGCACTGGGCGAAGGCGAGGCCGTAGGCGGCGTCGGCATCGGTCTTGCCGTAGATGTGGGGCACGCCCCAGGTGTCCCGGAGGATGCGGACATTGCGCGAGGCGGGGGGCTTCGCGGCGGCGCGATCGCCGGGGGAGGAAGTCGGGCTCGAGGACGGGGACGCCTGCGCGGCGGGGCTGGGTGACGGAGAAGGGCTTGGGGTTTGGGTCGAGGTCGCGCAGCCCGGCAGGAACAAGGCCAATACGGCGAGCGAGGCGGAAATGTTGCGGGCGTATTTCATTCGATGCTCCCTATGGTACGAGACGAATTGTCCGGGCCAAACGGGGATGATAGCCGATTTTGGGCTTGGCGCGGTTGAAATTGCGCGGGCCGGGGCGGCACGGGTTGGGCGTGGCCGGGAAATTCGCGGATCGCGTCCGCATTCCTGACTTTAGACGACGCAGAATAGTTCGGTGGGTCTTTCGCGGCTGGCGACGACGAGGCGCGCGGCGTGGCCCTCGAGGACCCGCGCGGCCATGCGGTGGGCCAAGTCCTCGCGATTGTTTTCCTGGCTGATATGCACGAGCACGACCAGGCGAAGCGCCTCGTGCAAGAGATCGTCCAGGAGCGAGTTCATCTCGGAATTTGACAAGTGGCCCTGGCTGCCCATGATGCGTTGGCGGACGGCGGCCGGGTAGGGGCTTTGGCGCATGAGCTCGTGGCAATAGTTCGATTCGAGGACGAGGGCGTGCGAGCCCTCGAGGCGGCGCTTGACCATCGCGGGCGCATGGCCGAGGTCCGTGGCGAGGCCGAGTTGCACGCCCCCGGAGTTGATCACGAAGCTCACCGGATCGGCGGCGTCATGGGAGACGCTGAAACTGGTGAGCGCCAAGCCGTCCACGGCGACCGTTTCGCCGGCCTCGAAATGAATCACGTTCGGTAGTTTCCCGACGGAATCGGGCAGGGCCGCGTGCGTCCCCTCGGTCATGTAGACGGGCACGTTGAAGCGTCGCGCGAGCGTGCCCAAGCCGAGCACATGGTCGCCGTGTTCGTGGGTGATGAAGACCGCGTCGAGGTCCTCGATCGACTCGCCGATGGCGGCCGTGCGCAAGACCAGCTGCTTGAGGCTCAACCCGCAGTCGACCAGGATTTTTCCCGAGGCCGAGCGGACGAGCATGGCATTGCCGGAACTTCCGCTTCCCAGTAGGCTGAATCGCAACATTTACCCGACGACCTCGAATGAGAAAAAAACGAAAATTAACCGGGGGATAAACAAAATCCCTGTCGCGTATCGATGACATTTCCCTCGGTTTCGCCGAGTATATCACCCGGTTTTGAATCCTGCAATTGACAAATCGAAGACCCGGTTGTACAATGGCATATGATTTGCTTGTAGGCGAGGGGTTGTCCGCAATGATGCACATGGAACACCGGTTGGTCCAGACGCAATCCCAGCGCCTGATGCTGACCCAGAAGATGCAACAGGCGTTGCAAGTCCTTCAATTATCGGGACTTGAGCTCGAGGCATACGTCCAGCAGGAATTGGAAACAAACCCCATGCTGGAAGTTATCCCGAAGGAGCCTGTCCCGGTCGAGATCAACGCCAAGGCGGAGTCCCAGCCCGAGGGCCACGACGCCGCCCAGTTCGACGATGTGGCCTTTGACCTCGACGCCTTCGCCAGCCGCTGGGACCAAAAGCTCCGCGAGGGGCAGGACATGAGCGTCAACCGGGACATGGCGGATCGGCGCGATTTCTACGAGAACTCGATCACGCGGGAGGATTCGTTCTCCGCCCTCTTGATGAACCAAGTGCGGATGGCCTTCGACAATCCGAAATTGGTTGAGGTGGCCGAGTTCATCATCGGCGAGCTGGACGACCGGGGGTACTTCACCGGCTCGCTCGAGGACATCGCCCGCATGACCGAAACCCCCCTCGACGAAGTCGAGCGCGTCCTCTACCGCGTCCAGAAATTCGAGCCGACCGGGGTCGGTGCGCGCGACGCCACCGAATGTCTCCTGCTCCAGATCAACGCCGAGTATCCCAACGAGGAGCAGCTCAAGGTCCTCGTCGCGGAACACTTGGACGACTTGCAGAAACGCCAAATCCCCAAGATCGCCAAGGACATGGGCATCACGCCCGAGCGTGTCGAGGATCTGAAGGAATTGCTCTCGACCCTGAACCCCTGGCCCGGCCGCGAATTCAGCGGCGAGCCCACGCAATACGTCACGCCCGATCTCGAGGTCGAGAAGGTCGACGACGAGTTTGTCGTCCGTCTCACCAACGAGCGCGTGCCCGACCTCCAGATCAACGGCATGTACCGCCGGATGACCAAGGACAAGGGGATGGGCAAGGACGACAAGGTCTACATCCGGCAGAAGCTCGAGTCGGCGAAGTGGCTCATCCGGAACATCGAGCAGCGCCAGGAAACCATCTTGCGCATCGGCATCGCGATCGTCGAGGTACAGGAAGATTTCCTGCGCCACGGCGTCGAGCGGATAAAGCCGCTCACGCTCCAGGAGATCGCCACGAAGGTGGGCGTCCACGAGGCCACCGTCAGCCGCACCACCCGCGGTAAATACATCCAGACGCCCCAGGGCCTCTTCGAATTGAAGTACTTCTTCTCGCCCGGCCTAAAGTCCTCGAACGGCGAGGACCAATCGAGCAAGAGCGTGCAGTCCGTCATCCGCAAAATCATCGACGCCGAGGACAAGAAAAAACCCCTCAGCGACCAGAAGATCGCCGACATGCTCGCCAAGGAAGGCCTCACCATCGCGCGCCGCACCGTCACCAAGTACCGCGAGGGAATGAACATCCCCGCGACGACGATGCGCAAGGGGTATGGGGCGTAGGCATGGGCGGCGGACAGGACTCGACATGACTAAGTCGCCCCGCGATCTCACCGTGTTTGAAATGACCGTGGCGGGATTGAAGGACAGCATTGCCTACTCGCGGGGTGAGAAACGCTCCTTGGTGACGGTTCGTCTTCCCGCCCCGCCCCCGCCCATGGACGCGCGAAAGATCGCGCGGATGCGCAAACGGCTTAACATGTCGCAGGGACTTTTCGCGGCGGCCCTCAATGTCTCCACGAAGACGGTTCAAGGATGGGAGCAAGGGCTTCGGAAACCCAGCCATGCGTCTCTTCGACTCCTGCAGATCATCCAGGAAGAGCCCAAAGTGGTCGAGGTGATCTTTAGCGGGCGCTAAGGCCGCAAAAGGCCCACCATGTCCCGCTCTCGCCTGATCGCCTTGCTATTTGTCGCCGTGGTGATCGCCTTCATATGGACGGTGGCGCGCCAATACCGCGCGTCGACACAGATCGCCCGCGAGATCGAGGCGATTCGCGCGGAGGGGTATCCGGTCGGTGCGCTTGAACTCCATGCATGGTTTCCCGGAGTTCCGCCGGAAGAGAATCCCATGCCGCTCTACCTCGAAGCGCACTATGCGTTTGTCGACCGCCCGGTGAACTTCGTCGGAATCCCCTACATGGACACCAACACGCCCGACCTGCCAGCGGGCGAAACGTATCCCAAGGAAGCGGTTCGCAAATTGGGCGAATTTGTAGAAGCTTACCGGGATGCCTTGGAACTGGTGCGCCGCGCAGCTGGACTTTACAAGGCGCGCCCGGTGGACTTTTACGGCGCGAACTCGATATCGATAAATGAACTCGGCCGGAACGCCTTGAGATCGGCGGCGACGATGGCCAACCTCGAATTCCGCCACGCAACGGAAACCGGCGACGCTGAGGGCGCGGTCGTCGCCTTTGAGGCCGGCTGCGCCGCTTGCGCGTTTTTTTCGTTCGACCCCAGCATCATTTCCCGGCTCGAGCAGTATAACTGTGTCGAGATTGCGCTTCGCGACTTCTCGCGGTTCTTTCGCCCGGGGGACTTGGACGATTCCAAACTCGCCCGAATGGATCGCTCGCTTGTCATGTTGGATTCGGAAGGTCTCCTTGAACGGGCTCTCGCCGTGGATAGGGGGTGGGGTGCGTCGTACGTCGAGCGGCTGTTGGACGGCGAATCGTTGGGCGGCCCCCATGATGACCCCGCCCCGGCGGGCACTGCGGAATGGTTCTACAAGGTTGTGGATGAATTCCCCGCGAGAGCCGCGATGCGTACGGGCACCTTACCGCGCATCTGGTTGGGCGAGCTGCGCGTGTCCCGGCGATTCTTCGACTCGCTTCGCCTGCCGTACCCCGAGGGGAGCTCGGTCCGCGCCCAGATTAAGATGGACCTGGATGGGTTGCACAGTAGCCGTGCGCTTTACATGTACCAAGGCATCGTCGTCGAGGATACTTGGTTTCGGCTAGCCGATTGGGAGGAGCCGGAGAACAATGCGTGGGTGAGGGCCGCGCGGACGGCGATCGCAAACGAACGCTACCGTCTGGCCGAGGGACGTCTCCCCACCGCTTTGGCCGATCTCGTTCCCCGGTTCTTGCCGGAACTGCCGCTCGATCCCTTCGACGCGACCCCGTTGAAGTACGTTGTCAAGGGCGCCGGCTACGACATCTACTCGATCGGCAAGAACCTGAGGGACGACGGCGGGGTGGGGGATGCCAATCGCAAGACCGATGACTTGGGCCACCGTATCGACCCGTAAATGATCGGCGCCGGGGCGGCGACTGGAGGCCTTTCGCGAGCCCGCGTGTTGACGCGCCGTGCGGGCGCTGTTATCCTGCGGTCAGGGCGACGCGCGGGGAGGGCGAGGAGCAATGGAAGAGTCACCCGGGACCGACGAGCCATTTGTCGCGATCAACATAGCGTCGTTGCGGCTGGACACAACGACGGGGTTTGACCTGTATATTCGCGTGCGCCCGAACGATCCGCTGGTCCTGTATGCGCGGGCGAACGTCCCATTCTCGGACAAGGCGCGCAAGCGGCTCATCCAGAGCAAGGTCGAGCGGCTTTATATCGACGAGGGCCAGGAGACCCAGTACCGGCGTTACCTGGCCTCGAATCTCTCGGCGATTCTCGCCGATCCGGCGATCTCGACGGAAAACAAGGCCGAGATATTGCACACCTCGGCGCAGGGGCTTGTGCGGGAAATTCTCGATGACCCGCGCATCGAGGGGGGAATCGACCGTACAAAGGAAGTGATGCGCAACACGATCGGGTTTTTGTTCGGGCAGAAGGGGGCGGTACGGCAGATGATCGTCGGTGCGTCGTACGACTACTACATGTACACCCACTCGGTGAACGGGTGCGTGTTCGCGATTGCCCTGGCCCAGCGCACGATTGTCCGCGACAAGCGGAAGCTCCAGGACCTGGGAAACGGCGTGTTGTTGCGGGACATCGGGATGGCGCAATTGAGCGCCGCGCTGGTGGACAAACCCGGCACGCTCGATGCCCACGAGTTCGACATGCTCCGGCAACATCCGATCCTGGGCGAGCAGATTCTTTTCGAACAGGGGGGGCTGAGCTCGGACGCGCTCGGCGTGGTGCGGCACCATCACGAGAAGCTGGACGGCACGGGTTACCCCGACGGCATTAGCGGCCGGAAGATCAGCCCCTTTATCCGCGCCTGCACCATCGCGGACATCTTTGACGCGCTGACCACGCGGCGTCCGCAGCGCCGGGCGATGAGTTCCTTCGATGCGTTGCGGTTGATGAAGAACGAGATGCAGAAGGAACTCGATCAAGATTTGCTGCTGGCGTTTATCCATTTGCTCGGACATCCGGATTGATCGTTGCGCTGGTTGAGGCCATTTGATCAAAGAAAACAGCCTCAAAGAACGCAGCGCAGCAAAGCCGCAACCTAAGGGTCGGGCTTTTGCCCATCCGTTCCCGTTCGCATCGATATTGCTATCCCTCAGATTCAGGTACAGCGTGTCAGGTATTATCTCGAATACGCCGCCAATTTCAATCCGTGTTATCCGTGATATCCGTGGTTAAGAGCGGTTCCTTTTTTTACCACGGATAACGCGGATGACACGGATAAAGAATGGATGGCTCAACGAACTCGCCGCGCGATATTCTTCGAAGGAAAACAAGATTCAGACGGGTAGCAGCGCAGAGATCACAAAGAAGCACATCCTGAGATTTCGCGAAGGAAGACGGGATTCGGACAGATATTCGTAGCGAACGGCGGGGAACCGCGCGGCTATGGCTTGGCGGCCCAGACGATGCCATTCAGGAGGAGGCGGCGGAAGTTTTTGTCGTTGAAGTCGTCTTGATGGCCGAGGGACGTGTAGAAGACGCGGCCGTTCACGGAGCGGTCGCCGGAGGGGCGGAGGTTGGTCCAGGCGACGGGTTCGTCGTTGCTGAGGCCCTCGACGCGGCCCATCATGAGGGGCGTCGCGGTTGGGGCGAGGGGGCTGACTTTGTAGAGCCAGGAGGTGGTGACGAATCGATCGGCGCGGACGCCGTTGAGGATGGGGTGATTGGCTTGTTCGGGCAGCGTCCAGGCATAGGTGCGCGGGGCCTTGGGGTCTTTGTTGTCGACGTGGTTGGTGTAGTTTCCGCCGAGGATCTGGGCATCGAATTCCTTCCATTCGACGCCGCCGGGCGGCAAATCGGGCGTGCGCAAGGCGAAGGCGTGGCTGGCGGTGCGAATACCGACGATGGGCTTGTTTGTCGCGGCGTAGGCCTTGACCCACTCGAGTTGGCTGGCGGGGAGAATCTGGCGGCGCACGGAGACGACCATGAGGTCGGCGTCGGCGAGGGCCTCGAGTCCGGGGAGGTCGTGCGGGGTATCGCCGAAGAGATAGGTGCATTTCCACCCGAAGGGCGCGGCCAGTTCCGTCTCGGCGAACTCGGTCATTGTCTTCTGCGTCTCGTATTCGTTCTCGTGCAAGAGGAACACCGCGTGGGTCCGCGTGTCCTCGGCAAAGGCGAAGGGGGCCTCGCCGGTGAAGGCCGCGCTTGTGATTGTCTGGCACCAGTGGCGCTCGATGTGCGCCACGACGAGGTCGGTGCCGCGAAAATGATCGACGTAGGGCCGCATGCGGGCGTTGTACATCGTGTCGGTCAGGTCGCGCATGAGGGCGACGTGGAACCCGTTCCGGACTTGCGCGCGGATCGAGAAGGGCCTGCCGAGCACGCACATGTTCGTGTGGACGCCCATGACGATGACGTTTTCGCGGCCTTGCTGCTTGAGGAGGTTGAAGACCTCCTGGCCGTTGTCGGTGATGGCGTCGTCGGGGCCGATGGACAGGGTGTCGATTTGGCGGGTCCACATTCGTTTGTTCACGTTGGGGCACTGGGGAACGCAGTTGCAGCCGCCGTCGGAATCGTCGATGGGGAGCGGGCCTTCGTGGGAATCGTCGAGGGCCTTCCACGTATCCTCGTTTGGCATTGCGGACATCGGCGCGTCGATTGCGCGGCGCCGTTGGGGCGCGTCCTTGTAGGCGTCCATCGTGTCGCTGGGGGCGTGGATGACGAGGACGCCCGTTTCGCGCGCGATCCGAAGGACCTTGTCCATCGCGGGCGCCATCTCCGCCACGCGCCGCGTGGCGCCTTCGCACCAATGTTTGTCCCACATGTCGCAGACGATGATGGCGGTCTTGGCGGGGTCCCAGTTGAGGCGTTCCTGCGCGATGCGGAGATTGCCCGATTCGGCGTCGATGGCGCGGCGTTGCGCCATGGGAGCGAGTGGGTCGGCGGCGTGGGATGCTTGGAGCGCTAGTGTTGAGAAGAGCGTGGCGAGGAGTATGGGGCGAACGAGGTTCATGAAAATCTCCGTGGGTGTCGAGCGGCGAGTCCGGCGAAAGGGCAGACACCACGCCGTGGCGTGGCCCCTACGGGATTCGCCGTGCTCAGGCGACTTTGTCGGCCTTGCGGCATGCGGCGGCGAGGCGCTCGAGTCCCGAAGCCACCTCGGCCTCGGTGATGAGCATCGGCGGGCCGATGCGGATGATGTGGCCGTGCAGACCGCCGAGGCCGACGAGTAGGCCTTCCTCCCGCGCTGCTTCCATCAGTGCGGTGGCGCGTGCTGTGCCGGGCTTTTTCGTTTTCGGGTCCTCGACGATTTCGAGCGCCTGCATCAGGCCCATGCCGCGGACCTCGCCGATCCAGGGGAATTCGGCGGCGAGGGCGTCGAGTCCGGATCGGAGCTGGGCCCCGCGAATGGCCGAGCGGGACGGGGTGTCCTCGCGCCGCATGGTCTCGATGGTGGCCTCGGCGGCGGCCATCGAGATGGGGTTGCCGCCGAAGGTCGAGAGGGTCTTGCCGGTCCACGACGAGGCGATCGCCCGCGTGGTGATCGTGGCGCCGACGGGAAAACCGTTCGCGATGCCCTTGGCCATGACCATGATGTCGGGCTCGACGCCCCAATGCTCGATGCCAAACCAGCGAGAGCCGGTCCGGCCGAACCCGGCCTGCACCTCGTCGCAGATGAACAGGCCGCCGTGGCTCCGGATCAGTTCGGCGGCGCGGCGGAAGTATCCCGGCGGCGGCACGATGAATCCGCCGACGCCCTGGATGGTTTCGGCCAAGAAGGCCGCGGGCTTGCCGTTCGTGACGGTCTCGATCACGTCCTGGAGATCGCGGATGAAGTAGTCCTCGCAGGCTTGGACGTCGCCGGTATCGAGCGGGCAGCGATACGGATAGGGCGAGGCGGCGTGATGAATGCCCGTGGCCGATCCGCCGAGGGGCCGCCAAGGGGCCTGTCCGTTGAGGGAAGTCGTAAGGGTGGTTCGGCCGGAGTAGCCGTGGCGCAGGGCGATCACGTCGTGGCGGCCGGTATGGAGCCGCGCCGTCATCACGGCGGTCTCGACCGCCTCCGAGCCGCTGTTGGTGAAGAAACACCGGGTCAGCGCATCGCCAGGGGCTATTTCGGAGAGCATGCGCGCGACGTTGATTTGCGGCTCCGTCACGTAGAGCGTGGACGTATGGCCCAGCCGCGCAACCTGTTCCTGCACGCGCGACACGACCTCGGGCTGGCAATGTCCCAGCGAGACGGTCAGGATGCCCCCGAAGAAGTCGAGATACTCGCGGCCCTCGGCGTCGATCACGGTACGTCCACTTGCCCGCGCGATGACCAACGGCTCGCGGTAGTAGGTCGTCACGCAAGGAAAGAGATGCTGGCGTTGGGCTTCGCGAAGGTCTTCGTCTTGGTGGTGCGACTCGGGTCGTCCGTGATCCATGTGGCGATGCTCCGTTGGGTTGGGGCAAGAGGCGTATTCCGGCCCGCAGGCCGCAGGCTATAGCAATTCCCTTCGTCCGTTTGGCGTATCGATGATTGCCATCAGCATCGCTGCATCACCATAGTGTACGTTCAAATCCGTGCCAAGCGCCCGCAGGATCGGCTGCAAGACATCCGCCTCAGGGTGGGTCGCGCGCAGGTCGACGAGGGTGCATCCCTTCGGCGTGCTCTCCGCGGGGTGCGGACAGTCGCCCCACTCGATCAGGAACGGCAAGATGCCGTCGCCCTTGGACACATTCGGCGGGGTCAGCCGCCATTGCAGCACCACGCCATCGGGCCGCTCGCGGCGTCCGTCCGTGATTGGTCCCGGGTCATATCCGGCGGCCTTCGCGTTCGCCACGGCGGCGTCCATGCCGCCCGCCGGTCTCGCGACCCATGTTGCCAGCCTTGGTTCGGTCGATCCGTCGATACCAAACGGACGCGGCCCGGCGGGCGCGGCAGCCTCGGGATCAGGCCCAATGATTTCGAGATAGGCCTTCGGCCCGAGCGCGAGCAGAAAGTTTTTCGTGCCCCATTGCGGGTGTTTGCCGCCGGGCGCGGGGCGCACCCCCAGCCGTTGTTCCAGTTCGTTGACGGCGGCTTCCAAATCGGGTGCGGCGTAGACAAGATGATCGAGCATGCGGGACCTCGTGGATGGCGTTGTCGCTGGGTTTTGGTAGAGTGGGGGGCCGAAGACCGGAGGATACCCCGTGCACGCTCGATTGTCGCGCATTTTCGCCGTGGTTGCAATGCTTGCCGCCGGCGCACCAGACCTCTGCGCCGACGACGAGCGCGCGCACTTCCACCACGTTCACCTCAACGTGGTCGATCCGGCCGCCTCGAGCGAATTCTATACCCGCATCTTCGGCGCGGTCCCGGTGTCCTACGCGAATGCCATCCCGGCCCTATTCACCGAGCGTTCATTTCTTCTCTTCAACAAGGTCTCGGCAGCCCCGCCTTTCGCGCTCGAAAGCGGCATCTGGCACATCGGCTGGGGCGGCGTCGACATGCCGAGCGAATACGAATGGTTCAAGAAGCAGGGCGTGTCCATCCATACGCCCCTCTACGAGCTTGGCGACATTCACGTCACCTACTTGAATGGACCCGACAAGGAGCTCATCGAGGTCAACACGATGGGTCATCACCGCTTCGCGCATGTCCACCTCTTTGCCGAGGACGTCAACCGCACGGTGCAGTGGTACGTCGATCACCTCGGCGTGACGCCGCGCCGTCCCAACGTCTCGAAGCCGGACTACGCGAAGGCCCGCGCATGGGCGAATAGCTTCGTCGTCGACAACGTCCAGATCATCGTCTACGGCCGTCCCGACTTCACGCCCCCGCCCCCGTGGTGGCGTTGGGAACCCTTGCTCGAGTTCCAGCCGACGAAGGGCCACGCCATCGACCACATCGCCTTCTCCTACCGCAACATCGAACCCGTCTTCGAACGCATGCGCGCAAGCGGGGCCGTCATCGCCGAGCCCATCGCGCACCGGCCCGAGGTCAACCACACTAGCTACTTCGTCGAGGGCCCCGACAAGGTCCTCATCGAGATTGTCCAGGCCAAGCCGATTCCGGAAGGGATGTGGGACGAGTGAGCGGCGAACGGAATTCAAAAATGACTATGGAGTTTTACTCGCGAGGATTCGACCAATGATCGAGAATGAGCGACAATTCCAAGTTACCATGGAACAGATAGCGAAGCTAAATCAGGCCCAGAGCAAACTCGATGCGGTCGAGGGCGAAGACCCGATTGTCATTAAGCTTCATCGAGATTCCCTCAACAGCGTGTTGGCGAGAATGAAGCAGGAAGTCGCGGCGTATAACCGACGAACGGATTGAGGCATTCTTGCCCATGTATTTTTGCACGAGGATATAGCCGACAAGTACAACCTTCTGTCCCGACTCCAGGAGCCCTGCCCTGTGTTCATTTCCCCCTCAGCCGAAATCTACATCCCCGACCGCGCCGATCCCTTCGCCGCGCTCGCGCGCACCACGCACCTCGGCATCGGCGCGCACCATGACGATCTAGAGATCCTCGCCATCGACGGCATCCTCCAGTGTTACCAAAATCCCGACGCCTCGTTCACGGGCGTCGTCCTGACCGATGGTGCGGGTTCGCCGAGGTCCGGACCTTATGCGGATATGACCGGTGACGCCATGAAAAAGGTCCGCGCAGACGAACAGAAGGAGGCCGCCCGCCTCGGCGAATATGGCGCCCAAGTGCTGCTGGGTTATGCGAGCGCGGAAACCAAGGACCTTTCCCAAACCGGCGCGACGAAGGACTTGGAGATCCTGCTCCGCGCGGCACAGCCCCGCATCGTCTACACCCATAATCTCTGGGACAAGCACGACACGCACGTCGCGGTCACGCTGCGGGTCATCGACGCCCTCCGCGCCATCTCGCCTCCCGATCGCCCCGCGTGGCTGTACGGCGTCGAGGTTTGGCGCGATCTCGATTGGGTCCCCGACGCGAGCAAGGTCGTCTTCAATTCATCGGATCGCGAAGACTTACAACTCGCGTTGCTGGGCGTGTTTCGTTCGCAGATCGAAGGCGGCAAACGCTACGACCTCGCCGCGATGGGACGCCGCCGTGCCCACGCGACCTATCACGAACCCCATGCCGTCGACCAAGTCACGGGGTCGGTATACGCCGTCGACATGACGCCGTTGCTGCGCGATGAGGCGATCGATTCGGCCGAATTTGCCGTACGACTCATGGATACGTTTCGCGATGAGGTATGTTCCCGAATTGCAAGGCTTCGCCAGGGCGATGTCGCGCCACGCACGCCGTGAGATTTGAGGGCTTTCCGCGGGTCCCGGTATTTGCAGTCGAGTGACAAGAGTATCGAAGTAGTATGATGCGGCGGTTTGATGTCGATCTCCGAAATGGACCGGAGGCATTGGAGTGAAGTACCAGTTGGAGTTTAAGCCACGCGCGGTTAGAGATTCGCGTGACCTCGACGACTCCACGCAGAGACGCGTAATGGAGAAAATCGAGGCGTTGTGCGAGAATATGACCGGTGGAGTGAAGCGGCTAACGCATTTCACTCCGGAATACCGGCTTAGAGTCGGCGATATCCGGGTCCTGTTTGAGGCGGACAGGGGGAAGATCGTGGTATACCGGGTTGTCCATAGACGCGATGCGTACCGTTAGGAGACCATAAGCGATGGAACTGCACGCCGAGATATTGTCCAAGAACGGCAAACCCGAGTTTGTCGTGTTACCGTACGAGGAATATGTCGAGCTCCAAGGTTTGCTGGCCGATGCGGAAGATTTGACGTTGTTACGCGAGGCCAAGGAATGCGAAGGCGGTGCGTCTGGACTCGACTTGGAACAAACGAAGAAGGAACTTGGGATATAGCCAACCTCGTACTGCCCAAACGTGCAGGCGTCCCGCACCGGGGCAGTCCCCTCTGCTAACTCGGAAACGGAACCGCGAACACCTGGAGACAATCGCTCCCGTCGTAATTCGTCACCCGCTTTCCCCCGGCGTCCAATGTCGGCACGGCCTTGTTATACGCCAACACCGACCCATCGTGGGACCACACGAGGTTCAGGCGAACCGGCGGACCATCTCCGCGCGGCGTAAGGTACGCGCTCACGCCGAAGTTCGGCCCCGGCTCGACGCACGTTACCGCCACGGCGTTGTCGCTGATGCAGGCGATATAGTTTCCGGAAGGATGCCAACGCACCGCCACTCCCGCGCCTCCAGGGAACTGAGTGGCCTGCACGGGACGCTTGTCGTGATTCACATGCCGGTCCGATCCGTCCGATGGGATGACAAAAATCTGCGTCGTGCCATCCTCCGCCTTGCCGTAATACGCGATGCGTTTTCCGTCGTGGCTGGCCCGCACGATCCCGCCGGCCCAGATGTGCGTCAACCGGCGAACGCTCACGCCTTTGGGCGGCTTGGGATACTTCGCCGCCGTTCCGGAAAACGCGGTCGTGATGTCCGTGTTCGCCGGAATATCCACGACGTATAGCGACTCCTCGTAGGTCTTCCCATCCGGATTGCGCACCTTGCCGATGAATGCCCGCATCGTCCCCGCCGGATCGACCCACGAATCGCCATAGGCCTTTTCGATCTCGCCGGGGCCCGAGGTCTCCTTTGGGACCACCGGCACGAGCACCGCGAAGTAACACGCCGCGCCCTCGGGCGCACGCGGGTGCCGTTCCATGTATCCGATCGTCCGGTCGTATTCCGGCAACAAGAAGTCGTCGTACGTGAACCCGATGCGCTTCCCGTCGCGGCTGAACTCATGCCGATGCGTCCCGCCCCGGTGCGCACCGGGAATGGTGTCGCGGTCCGTGGCGGCGTCGCGCTTGTCCAACCAAACCCTTACGCCCGGCTTTGCGATGTCCACCGCCGCGCCATTGCGGTTCGGCTTGGCGTAATACCCGCGCGCGGGGACCTCCTCGAGCGGCGGCCCGTGGATAAACGCCACCGTGTTCTCGACAAACGAAAACGACACCGCCCCGACCCCCGGCGCGGCCTGCGCCCCGGTGACCGACTTCTCGGGCGCAAACAGCACCGTCTCGATTCCCGTCGTCAGCTCGATCATCTCGACCGACTGGCTGTTCTGGATTTCCGGCCCGAGCATCTCGCGCGTGTCGTAACAGAGAACCTTCCCGTCGGGCGAAAAGTTGTCGTTGTTGTCCAGATTGTGGTTCTTCGCGCTAAACGTGAGCTGCCGTTCCTGCGCCGTGGCCTCCAATGCCAAGATTTCGCCTCCCAAGATGATGGTAAAAAGTATTCGTAGCGACGCAGTCATGGCGTTTCGCCCCAAGGATTTTCACTAAGTGTACACGGCACGGACCCTCGTTGAAACCATGCCCCCGCCGGGGGCGTCCAACCTTCGAAAGGGCATTCCGGGATGCCTCGTTTCGCCAATTGACAGTATTCCCTGAACTGGGTCACAATGGACGGGTTAGCGCACCCCTGCGCGAATTTCAAAGCAACGGATCGGAGGATCGGGTCATGAATCTGGGAAGACTATCTGCATGGATCATCGCCGGACTGGCCGTCGCCCCGGCGGCACTGGCTGGGGACAAGCCCACCTTCAGCAAGGACATCGCGCCGCTGTTCTACAAAAATTGCGTGGCGTGTCATCGCGCGGGCGAGATTGGCCCGATGTCGCTGATGACGTACGAGGAGACGCGTCCCTGGGCCAAGTCCATTCAGAAAGCCGTCGTCCAGGAAAAGAAAATGCCGCCCTGGCATTCGGTCGATCCGAAGGGCACCTTCGCCAATGATCGCCGCCTGACCGACGACCAGATCGCCCTCGTCGACCAATGGGTGAAGGCCGGCGCGCCCGAGGGAGACAAGGCGGACATGCCGCCCGCGCCCGTGTTCAAGGAAGGCTGGCTACTGGGCGAGCCCGATTACGTGATCGAGCTCGAGCCGTTCTCGGTCGCCGCAGACGGCCCCGACCAGTTCATGAATCTCTTCGCAAAGCTTGACCTGCCGGAAGACAAGTGGGTGACTGCGGTCGAGATTCGCCCGAGTTCGCGCAAGGTGGTCCACCATGTGATCGCGCTCACGGAGGGGAGCATGAAGGCCAACCAGGAAAACCAGACGAACGCGGTGGGCATCAACGGATGGCTTGCAGGCTGGGCCGCCGGGACACAGCCCCAAGAATTCACCAAGGGCACGGGGCGGCTCCTGAAGAAAGACGAGGCCGTCATCGCGAACATGCACTACCATCCCAATGGCGAGGCCGCCACGGACACGACAAAGATCGGCCTGCACTTCGCCGACAAGCCGGTCGAGCGCGAAAGCCGAAACCAGTGGGTGGTCAACGCGACATTCAAAATCCCTGCGGGCGATGGCAACCACGAGGTCACCTCGACCTACACCGTTCCCGAGGACAGCGAGATTCTTACGGTGACCCCGCACATGCATTTCCGCGGGAAGGACATGATCATATCGGCGGTGTTTCCAGACGGACGCACGCAGACGCTGATCAACGTGCCGAAGTACGACTTCAACTGGCAGACAATCTACGAATTGGCCAAGCCGGTCCACGCGCCCAAGGGCACCCGGATTGACGTGCTCGCCCATTTCGACAACTCGCC
>CANKTP010000065.1 GCA_947486375.1 Candidatus Hydrogenedentota bacterium
AGCGCCATTCGTTCGCCGTAGTGCGGCGAGGCCATCAACCCATCGATCGCGCTCTCGTATGCGTCCGGCGACGTGTCGGTCACGAAGGCGTCGAGTTCCGCCAACGTCGGCGGCAACCCGATCAGGTCGAACGACGCGCGGCGAAGCAACGTGGCCCGATCCGCCTCGGGCGACGGACGCAACCCCTCGGCATCGAGACGCGCCAGGACAAAGTGGTCAATCCCATTCGCCGGCCACCCGGGACTCGACACCGCCGGCAGCGCGGGCGCGGCCACCGGCACGAAGGCCCAGTGCTGCGACCATTTCGCCCCCTGCGCGATCCACGCACGGAACAGCTCGATCTGCGCCGGGGTCAGCGGCGGTTTCCGGGACTCGACATGGGGCATCCGTTCATCGGGATCGGTCGACGAGATGCGCGCAATAATCGCGCTTTCGTCCGGCTTCCCCGCGACGATGACTTTCTTTTTCGCGTCCGCCTCGACATCGAGTCGAAGCTCCGCCTTGCGCTGGTTCGCGTCCGGACCGTGACACTGGAAACAACGCTCGGCAAGGACAGGCCGGATGTCGCGATTAAAATCCACCTGCGGCGCCTGGGCCGAGGCGCCGAGCGCGAATATTACTGACCAAGTCAGGACCGCTCCACGCAAGGGGAAAAAAGTCCCCCTTTGATGGGAGACCAAGGGATATATTGCGCCAGTCCAATTCTCTTCGTTTTTCATTGCGTCCATGTCGTCCAAATTCCCCGGTCACACCGCAGCCTCCAGTATGGTACAAATGCGGCGCGCGGGCAACAAATTAGCCAGGGAGCGGGCTGCTATCTCCTTCCAGGCCGGCCTGTATGGGATGTCGATCCGCATGGTGATCGGATACAATCCCGCCATGTCATCGGAACTCAAACCGGCCGCGGCCAAGTCCTCCCTCTCACCCGAGGTCTGGACCGTCAGCCAATTGACGCGGCGCGTCAAGGGCTTGCTCGAGACCCAGATCGGATCCGTCTGGGTTTCCGGCGAAATATCGAACTGGCGGGTCTCCCCCGCCGGGCACGCCTATTTTACGCTGAAGGACGGTCAAGGCCAATTGTCCGCGGTGATGTTCAAGGGCCGTCTATCCAGGGTAAAGTTCGAGCCGGAGAATGGCCTCGAGGTAATCGTCAATGGGCTGGTCTCGGTATACGAACAGCGCGGCACCTATCAAATCGTCTGCGACGGCATGCAACCCCGGGGCATCGGGGCGCTTCAACTGGCATTCGAAAAACTCAAGGCGCGGCTCGATGCCGAGGGCCTGTTCGATCCGTCGCACAAGAAACCATTGCCCCGTTTTCCGCGCCGGATTGGCATTGTCACCTCGCCAACGGGCGCCGCAATCCGGGACATCTTGAACGTGCTCGAACGCCGCCACGCCGGCCTCCATGTGATTATTTTTCCCGCGCGCGTGCAAGGCGATGGGGCGGCCGCGGAAATCGCCGAGGGCATTCGCACGCTCGACGACTACGGCGTCGACGCGATGATCGTGGGGCGCGGCGGCGGTTCGCTCGAGGACCTTTGGCCGTTCAACGAGGAAGCGGTCGTCCGTGCGATATACAATGCCGCGACGCCGATCGTCTCCGCCGTGGGACACGAGATCGATTTCACCTTGTCCGATTTTGCCGCCGACCTCCGGGCGCCGACCCCTTCCGCCGCGGCCGAATTGGTGGTACAAGAACGCCAGGCCCTCGTCGAGGGGATCGGCCTTCTAAAGAATCGGATGGGGAGGGCGCTCGCGCGCCGATTGGATTCGGTACGCAGTCGCCTCGATCTTGCGCGATCCGGCTACGTGTTTCGCCGACCGGAAGAATTGGTGCGGCAACGCCGGCAACGCTGCGACGAACTGCGGATGGCCCTCGAGACCGCCGTTGCCGGCCGTGTGCGCGAGTCCCGGCGTCGACTGGACACCGCCCGCGCGGCCATGCGCCTGTTGTCACCCGCGATGCGACTCGGGCGTGCGCAGGAACACCTCGTAAGCTTGCGCCATCGCGTTGGCCAAGGCGGGCGTGCCTGCCTCCGCGACACCCGCGCCCGCCTCGCCGCGCCAGCCGGTTTGCTCCGGGCCGGAAGGCTCATCGTGCCCCGGGCGAGGGCGCGTTTTGTACCGGCGGTCGCCCGCCTCGACGCGCTCAGTCCGCTGGCCATCCTGTCGCGCGGGTATGCCATCGCGTGGAAAATGCCCGCGGAGTCGATCGTCCGCGACTCGGCCGAACTTGCCGTGTCGGACAAAATCCGCGTTCGTTTCGGAAAAGGCAGGGTCCTCGCGGAAGTGCGCGAGATATCGAACGATCGATCGCCCGCATGAACCAACGTCTCCCAGAGGATGAACACGTGACGAACAAGGCGAAGAAGAGCGGCAGCAACGAGCCCAAATTCGAAAAGGACCTCGAGCGTCTCGAGGCCATTGTCGAGGCGCTCGAGGAGGGGGGACTCCCGCTCGACGAGGCGCTCAAGAAATTCGAGGAGGGCATCAAGCTTGCCCAGCGCTGCGAAAAAAACCTTTCCGCCGCCGAGAAAAAGATCGAGCTGCTGACCAGGAACGCGGGGGGAGAGTTGTCGGCCGAACCGTTCGGTGACGGGGACGACGAGGGTCCCGGGGCCGAGACCCCGGGAGAGGACGCCGGCGACGAGGAAGGCGGCACGTTGCTTTTCTAATGGACGCCGCCGAATTCCTCGCGCAAAAGGCCGCCGCGACCGAGCGGGCATTGAACGACTACATGGCGGGTTGGACGGAAGCGCCACCAGGATTGACCGAGGCAATCCGCTACAGTCTCTTTGCGGGAGGGAAGCGGTTGCGGCCCGCCCTGGCGCTCGGCGCGTGCGAGCTCGTTTGCGGGGTCGACACGCCGGCGTTGCCCGCCGCGTGCGCACTCGAGATGATCCACACCTACTCGCTCATCCACGACGACTTGCCGTGCATGGACGACGACGATCTGCGCAGGGGCCGCCCGTCCTGCCACAAGGCCTTTGGCGAGGCGATGGCTGTCCTCGCGGGCGACGCCCTGCTCACGATGGCCTTCGACGCGGCCGCACAGTCGGGCAAGATCGCGATCATCCAGGAATTGGCCCGGGGTGCGGGCGTGGCCGGCATGGTCGGGGGCCAAGCCATCGACATGGATTCGTCATTGCGGGCCATCGAACTCCCGCACCTGCGCTCGATGCATGCCGCGAAGACCGGGGCCCTGATTCGCGCCTCCGTGCGTTGCGGGGCGATCCTTGGCGGGGCAACGACCGTACAATTGGGGGCCGTGACCGAGTTCGCCGTGCACGCGGGACTTGCGTTCCAGATAACCGACGATATACTCGATGTCACGGGGGACAAGGGTTCCCTCGGAAAGAAGACCGGCGCCGACGCCGCGCGTAATAAATCCACGTATCCCGCCTTGTTGGGTGTCGAGGAATCGCGGAGGCTTGCGGGCGAGGCCGCGGGCGCCGCGATCGACGCGCTCGCGCCTTTCGGGGGTGCCGCGGATGCGTTCCGCGCGGTCGCGCGCTACACGGTCGAACGGGACCGCTAAGGAACGCCAGGGGGGCCACGCCACGAAGGGCATTGTCCGGAAGGCGTCCCAATGTATAATGACGGGCGATTTGCCGATCCCGATGCTCGCCGGCGGCGAGTCGGATCGAGGGCCAGGACAGGCATTGGGTGTGGAATGAAGCCGGGGGTTCGAGCTGGAATGTTGCCCACACGATGAACAAGGAATTACTCGTCCGGATATTGGACCGGATTAAGTCGCTTTCTCCCGGCGAAGTCTTCGACCTGACGGTGGAGGGTGCAGGGGTACTCCAGGCGTTTATTGAGCAGCGCTCGAAGACCATGTCCATCACGCCCGCCGAGCGGGCGTTTCTCCAGAAGGCCTCCGGCGTGCTTTCCAAGTGGGAATCGAGCGAGACGACGCTGGCCTCGACCGCGCAGGACAAGCGAACCCAAGTCGTGCTTCGCGGCGTGATTGACAAGATTCAGCAGGATCGCTGGTCCGAATTGTCCGAGGAAGACGTCCAACTGTTGCGGGGGACCAAGGAAAGCCTCGAGCGGCGGCAAAGCGCGGGGGTCGGCGACCACGACCGGTTGATTGCCATGCTGACCGGGGCGCTGGGGAAATACGAGACGCGCCAATCCCTCACGCTCCGCCTGATCAAGTCGGGCTCCGCCAAGTCGGCCGGTGCCGCGGATGACGACGTCGAAGTCATCGAGGGAATCCCCTCGGGCGCCGGTCACCATGCCGAGATCAAGAACCGCCTCAATTCGAAAGATGCATTTCAAGGGGGCAAAGCGGTGCGCCGCAACGTAATCGAGGGCATCAATGCGGGCCGCTCGGTCCGTTATTTCGAGTATACGGGCGAGACGGAGATCGACGGGGAGATTCCCGCCGATGTCCACGTCAACGTGAAACACGCAGGGGTAACGATTACCGGAATGGTTGCCGGGTGTGTGACCGCGACGAACGCAATCACCATCCGGGGCAACGTGCAAGGCGGGCTTGTCATATCGAAGAAGGGAAATATCGTCCTCGAGGGGGCCTTGGTGGGTTCCCATGTCGTCGCCAAGTCCGGGTCCGTCACCGCGGGCGAGGTTGACGCCGCCCAATGTATCTTCGGATGGCGGGGCGTCCGTGTGAATGGAAACGTGTTCGCGGGAAAAATCTGTGGGCCCATCATCGAGGTGACGGGCAACGTGGGCGGCGAACTGCATTGCTGCGGTCCCGCCACGGTCCATACCATGCTCGCGGCAAACCGCCGGACACCGGCTGTCGCGTGCCTGTACCGGCAACTCACCTGCGAGGACTACGGGCAATTCATGGACAAGGCCACCGACGAGCGCCGGCAACGGGTGGCGCAACTGGATGTGAACATCGAGGCGGCCGAGCACATGAACCGCTTTGCGATGCGCCTGGCGCGGAACTGCTATCGGACCGCCCTGTTCTACCTCCTGGGCGGGACCGAGAATGCGGCGCACGCCATCGATCTCCAGGGGCTACAGACAAAATCGGTCCACTTGCGCCAAGTCATCACGATTGCCGAGGGCGTTGGCCGCTACTACGCGGGAATCCTCGAGCGGGGGCGCATCGAGGTGGATTCGTTGGCCGCGTACCGGGACGAGAATCTCAAGTCCCTGGCCGCCGTCCGCAAGGAGATCCGGGAACTTCCGGAGGAGTTCGGGGCGATTCACATCCGGTATGTGGCGGACCGCTGCGAGGAGCTCAAGGGCCTCATCGAGGGGCTCCACGGGGAAACGCTGGACAAGCGGGGCACGGCATTCCTGGGCGGCGTCTACCATGTCCGCATGTCGGACTGGCGCGGCGCGCTGGGCGAAACCGACCGCGCCATCACGGAGATCGTCTCGAAGTTCGGGGTCGACCAAGCCGTGATCGATCGGATGGAGGAGGATCCGGAAGCGCTCCCGTCGATGTTGGACGAGTGCATCGCGCTACAGACGAGCAGCCTGTCGATCGACGACAGCAAGAGGGCGGAGTCGCCGCTCATCCGTCTCTTGAAGGATTCGGCGGACCGCTATTTCCGCAGTATGAAGCGCGGCCAGCAGAATGTCGAGACCGCCAAGTCCGAATATCGCGACCTCCGCGCGGGCCTCATGAAGGAGTCCGCCGTGTATTTTGGCGATCTTGCGCCGGGACCGTGTTCGGTCACGGCGCAGGCGTGGGAAACGGGCGCCATCATTACCTCCTCGCCGGAACGCCTCAAGGGATACGACACCAACATGGCCGAGACGATTGTCTTGGCGGCGCCCGTCACCGAGAAAACGACTTTCCGGTTGAAGGACGCCATGGTCCAGCGGATCCTGCAGAATTGATTCGCCGTGGCCTATTGCGGCAACGATGCGAGCGCCCCTAACACGGCATCGTGGATGGGCCCGTTGCTCGCGCAGATGCCCCGGTTCGCATCGAGGCTCTTGCCTCTCGTGAAGTCCAAGCGCTTGCCGTCGAGATCGGTGATGCGTCCGCCAGCCTCCTCGACCACTATCGCCCCGGCTGCCTGGTCCCAGATTCTTTCCTTGTAGTCCATCTGTTTCGGCGAAAGCAACCGTAGCAACAACTCCCCTTCGCCCGCCGCGAGCAAGGCGTATTTGGCCTGGCTGTCGAGAGACACGGGCTCCGCCTCGATCCCCAGCGCATGCATGAGCTTGCCGATGCCGCCCGAGTCGGTATGGGAGGCCTCCTGGGACTTCAACACGCGGACCGAGCGCATCTCCGCGCAGGATGATACCCGGAGCTTAACGCGGTCCTCCCCCCCGTCGAGTCGAAACCGCGCCGCGCCGTGTCCGCGGATGGCGGCAACCAAGACGCCTCCGGGATTGCCGAGCGTGCAGTCGGGTCCAAGAGAGGGACATCCCAACACCCCCAGCTGCACGGCCCCATTTTCGATAAGCGCGAGGGCTACGGCATATTGCCCGCCGCGTAGATACCCCTTCGTGCCGTCCACGGGGTCAAGTGTCCAGAATCTATCCCCGGGTTCGGCCTGGCCGTGGTCGATCCAGTCGCAGACGTTCCCCGGGGAAGCGCCGGGAACTTCTCGCGCCACATACTGCGTCACGAGCGGCAACGCTGCGGCGCCGTCCCCGGTTCGCAATGCGTCCGCCCCTTCCTCCCCGACCAATACGGCGCCGGGAAAGGTGTCCATCATGGATTTGGCAACCACTGCCTGCGCGGCATAATCGGCGACGGTGACGGGGGAAAGATCGCCCTTGACCATTTGGACGGCATTCATCCCCGCCTGGATCGCGCGGGTCATGCCACAGGCCCGGCGGACCGCATCGAGGGCGAAGCGAAAATCAGGGGACGACCATTCGAGGGACATTCTTCGGGGACCTTTCGGACGGGCGCTAGAAAAAATACTTGCGCAGCGCGTTGCCCAGCTTTCGCGCGCCGGAGGCGACGCCCGAACGGGCATCGAGGCGCCCGTTCCGCGCGGCGGCGCGAAAGTCGAATCCGTGCCGGACAATCCCGACCGCGCCGGAATATTCCGGCGAATTGATCGCGTGCGGAAGAATCTCGACGGTGGTCGGTACGCCCACGCGGCATGGCGTCTCGAAAACGGCCTCGCCCAGTTTCACGCAGTTCTTGATACCCGCGGCGCCTCCCGTGAGGACCACGCCGCGCACCAAGTGCTTGGCCAGGCCCCGCGCATGCACGTACTGGCGAACTTTCGACAACATTTCCTTGGCGCGCTCGTACACGATCATGTCGAGTTCTGCCCTGGGGACGATGGTCCGCGCCCCATTGACCGTCGACTTAAGCTTGATTTGGGCGTCCGCGCCCGGCTTCGAGGACGACGAAGCGTCCCCCTGTTCGCGCGAATCCCCTTGCACGATAAATTCGTCCGAGATGCCGTATTCCAAGATCAAATCGTCGGCCTCGTCGAACGAGACGTGCATTCCCGCCGCCACGTCCCTCGTGAGGTGGTACCCGCCCCATTCAAAAACTTGAGATCCCAGGATGCGCCGGTCACGGTAGACTGCCAAGCCCGTCGTGCTCCGCCCCATGTCCAGCACGGCCACGCCCAATTCCATGTCCTCGGGCGTCAGGCACCCCATCGAGGAAGCGAGGGGCAGAAATATAATGTCCTCGAGCTCGCGCTTTTGCGATTCGATGCACTGGACGATATTGTCCTCAATGACCGCGGGGATGCGCGCGAAATGGACGCGGACCTTCAATACGTGCCCGCGGATGCCCACCGGATCGATCACGCGCATGTCGTCCACATACCATTCCTGCGCGGAAAGCGACGACACCACGCGCTTGCCCGCGCCCAACACGTCGCGGGAGGCCAGGTCCAGCGCTTCGTCCATGTGCCGCGGCTCGACCGTCTCCTTCTCGAGCTTGGCGTTGCCCTCGCGGATGAAGGTCTCCACGTTCCGCCCGTTAATGCCGCAGAACAGCGATGGAATCCGCACGCGCGCTTCTTTCTCGGCGTCCGAGATGGCCCGCTTGAGCGCCATTTGCGCCGCGCCCAAGTCTTGGATGACCCCTTGCGACACGCACCCGCGCCCGGGGGCCGTGCCGTGCCCTATGACCGTGATCGTGCCGTCTTCGTCGCGCCGCGCGATGATCACGCGGACATCGCGCGAACCGAAATCCACCGCGCCCACGAATTCGCTCCGCGCGCGGAACGAATGGATGCCCCGTTGGGGTAACAAGGATGCCGACATAGTTCGCCTCTGGCCCGTGGACCGTAAAACCAATTGCCATGCCGCGTTTTCGCACGCGGGTCTCGCCGCGCCCGGATTAGAACAACTGCGGATCCGCCCCCTCCCCTGGGCGAGCGTCCGCGACATGATGAATTGTCAGCTCGATATCCGCGACCGAGCGTTTGTGTCTCGCCAGCGACTCGCGGGTCGATTCCATTTCCGCCTCGATCTCCGCGATCGCGCGCTGATGTTCCTTGACTCCCTGTCGAGAACGTTCCAACCGAAGCCGCGACTCTTGCTCGATGCTTCGGAAGCCGGCAAGCGCCTGCTCCGCCATTCCCTCGCCGGCGCGCGCCGCCTCGAGCCGGGCGCTGGCGGCGTCCACGCCGGCCAGGGTCTCCTCGCGCCGCGCCTGCAATGCGCGAATCTGTTCGTCGATCTCGCCGACACGGCCTTGCGCTGCCTCGGCGTCAAGGGCGCACGATGCCGTACACTCGCCCGCCGCGTGCAGGGCCTCCGCCCCGGAGACCACTTCCCCGGCCACGTGCGAAACCGCCTGCTCGGCGCCGCGTACATCCTCGCGCGCTCCTTCCGCGGCCTGCAGTCCCTGCCTCAACCGCACCTCCGTGCCGCGCAAACGCAACTCCGCGCGCGCTGCCTCCTCGCGGGCAATGCTCGCCGCCGCCAGGAGCGCGTAATGCTTGGCGCCCGCGGCATCGCCGTCCAGCGCGGCTTGTTGGGCCGCATCCAAATATCCTCGCGATGGGGCGCGGCCGTCCTCGGGCACCGGGACATCGACTACGGGCTGGCCGCTCTCGCCGGACGCCGCTACTGCGGCAAACTCATCTAGCGCCGGGAAATCGGCCGCCGTGACGGAGACTTCCGCGAACGAAGCGCTGGCATCGGACTCCATTCCAAACGGCCCCACGGTCTGCGCCGGGCATTCAAGGTCCTGGTGAGTCCGGGCGCCCGTCTCCGGGTCGAGGTCCCGCGCCGCCGGGCCTGGCCATTCCGCCATCGGTGTCACGGCCCATGAAGCTATCAATCCTTTTGTCTCCGTCCGCCATTCCTCCGCGGAAACCGCGTGTCCGTCCTGTACGGCTTCCATGTATACGCCGCTGAATGCATAACCCAAGTCGATGAAGCGTTCGCCGAGTTCGCCCTCCCGCGAGAGGGCCGCATTGAACACCGCCTCCATGCTGTCGCATAGGTCCATCGCGGCGGGCGATCCCATGTGATCCGCCTCGCGGCGGAGCGCCGCCACGCCCCCGATCATTCGCTCGATCAACAGGGCGCGTTCTTTCGACGACGCGCGGTTGATGACCGAGAGTTGATCGCAAGTCCGGTCGAGCACGTCCACCACGAATTTTGACGGACCCGGGGGGGTATCGACAGTGGAGTCCAGGACGACATCGTCCGGCGATGGCTCCACGGGAGAACGCGGCACCCGGGGATTGTCGGAACTGGAGATTTCGGCGTACATATGCTCATTCGCCGCGTCGGCCGTGGGGCCGGAAACCGGTTCGCTTGCCGGCGTAGTCGGGTCATTCGTGGGCATCGCCGTCGAGCCGTCCAACCCCGGATCGAGAAGCGACTCGAGGGGGGGCAGTTCATCGAGCGTCGGCAATTCCGGATGGCTCGCCGCGGGCTTGTCCCAAATTGGTATGCCACCATCGCCGGGCGGATCGAATGGGGTCGAGGTCACGAACAGTCCCCTCGGTGCGGGTGGATCCGGCTCGACCTCGTCGTCGATCAGCGTGAGCCCGGCCACCTCGATTTCAGCGACGGCGATGATAAAACGATTGTGCCATTTGTCCTTGACGCCTTGCCGGATTGTATCGACGATGAGGTCTCCCGCCATCAGGCAAAGTATCTCGTAGGCGTCGCAAAGAAAGGGGACGCATTCGTCCGCGCGACCGGCCGTTTCGTAGGTGTGGAGCACGCGTCCCGTATCGGTGAGCGCCTCGACCACCTCACGCCAGTTCTGGCCCAAGGCGACCTCGACCCCTGAGATGAGCTGGTTCATCGCGTCGTCAGACCACTCTTCCTGCAGGGCCCCGGCTTGCGCATCTGCCAAGTGCTGCTGGAAATGGCCGAGGGCGCCAAGCAATTCCTGGGTGGGATCGACTTCGTAGGAAGCGCCCTGGTTCATCCCGGTCGCAGGGCGGTTGAACTCCAGGATGGCGTCTCGCTCGACGCCGGCCACGACGCCAACGGCATTCGATCCAGAATGCCCTGCGGTTTCCGAATCCTGAAACCGATGTTTGACCCTTCTGCCGAACCGCACGATTGCATACCTCCATCAGGTATATGGGGCCTTGTCCATGACGAATACAATATATGGTGGTCGGGACGAAAATTCAAGCACTATTTATTTGCGCCGCCTCACGGATAAAACGCGGGGCAAATTTCCGATTCGCGAAGGGCGGGCGGCTAGTCTGCCATCGCAAGGGCACCGGGACTCGCCTGGCCAAAATAGGCGACGAGCGCCGCCACGTACGCCTCGGCAAAAGACTGGCGCCACTCCGGATCGGCGAGCCGTTGCCGATCGACGGGGCTCTTCAGGTTTGCGGTCTCAAGCAGTATTTTCGTCGGGACCTTGGTATTCCGGATGACGGCGGGGACCCATGCCTCGTTGCGCGCGCGTCGAATTACGTTCCGAATCGGCGCTCCATTGTCATGGATCTTGATTTGGCGCCGGGTAAGCTCCGCGAGGATTACCTCGGCAAAATTTCTAGACAACGCCTCGTCGCGGCGAAGCTCGGCATCGGTCGAGGAAAACCGGTTGTATTTCCGTCCTTCGGCGGTCGAGGCGTACACCGCCGAGGTGCGCACCTCCTCGCCACGGCGGTACTTCGCCCCCGGCACGTAAATCATGGCGCCCCGGATACTTTCGTTTGCAATGCTGTCGGTATGCACGCTCGTGAAGATGACCTTGTCGGGATCCGCGCCCCGGGCGACTTCCTTGTCGAAAAGCGCATTGGCGAGCATCCAGCGAAAATTCGCCGACACGGTTGGCGTCTGGTTGTTGTGGAACGGCGGATCGGTGGTTAAGTCCTCGTCCTTGTCCAGCGCGAATTTTTTTGCGTTCGACGGCGCGAAGCCGGAACTCCTGTCGAGCACCGTCAGATGCAAGCGCGCCGAGGTTCGAGATTCCAAGAGGCCTTTTATCCGGCACACGATATCGTAGTTTATCTCGTCCTCGTAGAGTCCCGAGGCGGAGTGATACGCGCCGGGGTCTTCCCCCCCGTGACCGGCATCGAGGATGACGATCACGTCGGACAAATCGGTGGATTTCGGCGCCGACTTCCTTAGCTTCTTCGCATCGCCCAGCGCGACCTCGTACTCCTTCCGTCCCTCGCTGCCCTCGGGCTGGTATTGGTCCGACAACATGTCGAGGGGAATCTTGATCTCGGTCCCGGCGTCGATGTCCCGCATATCGCGGATCCGGCTTCGCGAGGCGATCGTCTGGCAGGCATCGAGGATATCCGCGTTGTCCTGGATGTCCGTGAACCGCACGACCACCGCGGTGAACAGCGCCTCGCCCTTCTCGAGACGATACGAGGCGAAGTCCCCGATCGAGTCCTTCCCGTAACCGAGCAATCCCTCGGCCGCCAGCCTCGGCGCGGGACGGTCGCCCGATTCCCGGGGCGAGGGGGGGGCTTTCGCCGGTGCCGCTGCGACGGCGGTGGGCGCCTTCATGACGGCGGATAGGAATTCGACCGCAACTACGACCACCTGCCCCTTGTGCAACTCAGGCGACTTTAGTTTGTTCGCCGCGTGTGTCTTGACTTTCTCATGGATCGCACCGTTGCCCGCGATCCATTCGCACAAAGACCATAGCGTCTCGCGGGGGTCGACTACCGTGTGCCGCCAACCGGACTTGTCGACCACGTCCGCGGGATAAATCGCCAGAAGCACCTCGCGCTGGAAGGAGGGCTTCAATCGATCAATGGGAATGAATACCGCCTTGCGTCCGCGGTAACCAATCCATTCGCTCTCGATGGCGAGGTATTTTTGAAGGAAAACTTGGGCTGCATTGCCCTGCGGAAGCGCCGCCTCGACGCCCAGGCTGCGCCCCGACTTCGACATTGCCGATACCCCTGGGGCCATCTCGTGGCGGATCGCGTCGTCGCCATGTGCCGCCGTAGTAGCGGCAATGAGGACGAGAACGGCTCGAACAGGACGGAGTTTCATCGCCCGAATTTCCTTGGCCGATCGTCCCGATGCGGGGACGTTGCATTCGCCGCGTCATGCCGGGTTTCACCAACACGGGACATACATAAATCCTTATGTTGCGGGATGCAGGGCCTTCATCCCCGTGAAGGGAAGGATTAGCACTGCCGATACGACAACATATGGTATCAGAAATTTTTAAAATTAACAACATATGGTATTTTATACAAAAAACACACGTTTTTATTGATTTATATATTTTTATTATTTTGCCGACGCCTCCGCGCGGAACGAGTGTTAATTCGGCCGTTACACAGTTATCTAACGAATCATTCAAAGGAACCCGCCTTGACCGTCCACGGGGTCAATGCGCGTCATCGATCACGAGGAGTTCGATTCGCGCCGCCTCCAAGGGCGAAGCCGAACGATGGATTCGCTGCGTGGCCTTTTGGAAGTCGCTTGCCTTCGCATTCGGTATGTCCACGAAGGTCTGTGGATTTCGATCGATCAGCGGAAACCAAGAGCTTTGGATCTGCACCATGATGCGATGGCCGCGCCGAAACACATGCGCAATACCGGGCATCTCGTAGGCAATCGCAGTCACCTTGCCGGGGACCATCGGCTCGGGCCGCTCGAGGCTGTTCCGGAATTTTGCGCGGATTGGTTCGCCCCGGACCAACTGCTGGTAGCCGCCCTTTTGGATTTCGGAGGGATTCGGATCGGGATTCGGGAAGTCGAGCGGGTACACATCGATAAGCTTTACGACGAAATCGCAGTCCGTTCCGGTGGTCGAGACAAGCAAGGCAGGCGAGATGGGCCCCGCGATCGCCAGGTCCTCCTCCAAGATTTCGGTTTGGTAGACGAGCACATCGGGCCGCTTCGACGCGAAGCGTTGGTCGCCCACCATATACTCCTTGGGGACGCCCGCCGCGACGTAGGCCGTGAATGGAACGGGATTCGCCGGATCGCTGACGTACTCGTCGGCGCCTTCGCCCGTCGGGGCATCCCACGCGAGGGTCCCGGCCTCGCCAAGATAGAGGCTGCGCCTTTCCGCTTTCTTCGGAGGCCAGGCGTCGTATTGACGCCACTGGTTGGTGCCGGTCTGGAATGCCCAGACCGCCGGCATCTTCCCCACGCCATTTCGGTTCAGATGGAAATCGAAAAACGGAAACTCGATTTCGTTCCGGTAGAACTCGGAAGTCTTGGCGTTGAACGCGACGCTGCCCAGGCCTTCGCCATCGCCGCGCGCCCAGCCGCCATGCACCCACGGCCCCATCACGAGGTGGTTGGAGACCCTTGGGTTCTTCTCCCCGACCGACTGGTAAACCTTGAACGGCCCAGACAGGTCCTCCGCGTCAAACCAACCGCCCACGGTCATCACCGCCGGCGGCGCGTGATACAGGTGGTTGTCGATGCTCCGCGCCTTCCAAAAATCGTCGTAGGCGGTATGGTTCACGAGGTTGTTCCAATACGGATTCCCGCCGTGAAAGTATTTCCCGTTCGCGTTGGACAGCGGTCCCATGTCCAGGTAGAACTCGTAGGCGTCGGGCGTCCCGAAGTCGAACTCCACGGTCTCCTTCGGCAGCGTCGGCTCCTTGTGCTCGACGAAAAAGGTGTAGAAACCAAAGTTCGCCGCCAGGAAAAACGCTCCATTGTGATACGAATCGTCGCCCCGGTAGAAATCCGTCACCGGTGCCTGCGGCGAAGCGGCCTTCAGCGCCGGGTGCGCGTCGATCATCCCCGCCGCAACGTAGAACCCCGGATATGAAATGCCCCACATGCCCACGCGGCCGTTGTTGCCGGGGACATTCTTGACCACCCAGTCAATCGTGTCGTGGGTGTCCGTGCTCTCGTCAATGTCCGTAGCTCCCTTCTTGTCCGGATTGTGCGGGCGCGCCTCCTCGAACACGCCCTCGGACAAGAACCGCCCGCGCACGTCCTGATAGACGAAGATAAACCCCTCCCGCGCAAATTTCTCCGACGGCCCCAGCCGCCCCGGATAGCGGTCCACCCCGTACGGCGCGAGGCTGTAGGGCGTTCGCACGAACATCGCGCCGTAGTCCTTGGAATCGTCCTTCGGGACATAGACGGCGGTAAACAGCTTCGCCCCGTCCCGCATCGGGATTCGGTACTCGTACTTGGTATAGGTGGACTTGATGAATGCGGCGAGTTATTCCGCCGCATCCGCATACGCGGCAACGGCGAGACACAGCAGCACGGACGTGCGAAGGACTATGGAGCGCATGGAATGAATCCCCGGAATTTGGCCGCGACGCGTCAAATCGCGCCGTGCCGATTGTAGACTCCATTCCGGTGGAGGTCAACGCGGTTCGTCACGGGCCGCGTTATCAGGGCGCTGTTCCGCGATTGTGCGGGATCGAAAGACCCAATCCCGCGGGAAATCGGCCCCTCAGACGGCCATCGCCTGCCGCAACGCCTTCTCGACGCTGGCGAACCCGTGGTTCGGGGTCGACTCGAACCGCGCCGCCGCGCCGCGGGTATACACGTCCCAGAGCCGGTCGAACCCGCGTTCGGCGGCCCGATTGACCGCATGAATCCGCGCTGCGGCGCCCATCGCACGGCATCGATCCCGATCATGGACGACGGCCTTCATCGCCGTGAGGAGGGCCTCGACGTTATTCGCCTCGACCACGAACCCAGTTCGATCGGGAAGCATCAACTCCTTCGGGCCGCCCCGGTCGCACACGATGACCGGGATGCCGCAGGCTTGGGCTTCGATGACCGCGCCCCCGAAGGATTCTGTCGCGCTCGGATACACCAACGCGTCCGCCGAGGCATACAGCGCCGCCAATCGCGCTGGTTCGGCATGGCCGGCAAACACCGCCGGCGCGTCCGAAAGCAAGGCCTCCATCTCGGCGCGATACGGTCCCTCTCCGGCCACGACAAGCCTCGCTCGGCGGCCTGTCGACAACAATGCCTTGTAGGCCGCGACAAGAATGTGCAGGTTCTTCTCGACCGTCACGCGGCCCGCATAGATGAAGGTCGGCACGTCTTCACTTTCGCCCGGGAACAGCTCGGACAGCGCGGTCCGCTTGTTGGGATGGAACAACGACGTATCCGTGCCGTGCGGACACACGCGCAATTTCTCCGGCGTCACGCCGCGCTCGATGAGCTCCAGCGCAGTGGCCTGCGACGGAACAAGGACCTCGTCAAGCTGCTCGTAGAACCACACGAGATAGCGCCATATGATCTCCTCCACCGATCCGTCGTCCGTCCTCAACTTCGCGAGCAACGCGATCGGCGCATGGTGCGATCCCGAAATCGGGAGCCCGAGAATCCGCGCGATCCCAAGCGACGCGAGACCCATCGGGCCCGGCGTGGCCGCATGGAGGTGCGTGGTCTCCCGCTCGAAACAGTATCCAAGCATCTGGAGAAATGGCGGACAGTGAAGCGTTAGTTCGGGATAGTCCGGCAATGCAAGTTCACCGACCGAGTGAAACATCTGCAAGCCGGGCGCCGCCGACGCATGCTCCGGGCCGCACGACATGATCGTCAAGTCCTTGCCACAACGCATGGCCTCGCAACGCTGGCGTCTCAATTCGTTCGCCACGCCATTCGTCTCGGCAAAGGTGTCGGAGAACAGGGACAAGCGGGTGGCGGGACCGGCGCCGATATCGTTCGGGTGAAAGTGTCCCAGGACTTCGCGGCTGAAGCGCCGTTCCTTCGAGTAGAGGGCATAGGCCGCGAGATAAGGGGCGAGCACCGCCGAAAACGCCGCGGTCGCGCCCATCGTATGAAACAGGTCGAACAGGTTCGCGCCAAAGAGGCGGTCCGCCATGTGGTTCCCTGAATGGACCAGCATGCGGTTGGACACCGCGTCCACGAACTCATGCCACCTCGAGTCGAGCTGTGCTTCATCGGCCCCGCCCGAGCGCACGATATTCATCAGTGCGGGATCCTCGCGCACTTGCTTTTCCGCCTCGAATCGCGCCAATTCGAGGAGCGGGCGTGTCTTCGGATCAACTGTCCGAAGCCGCCGGTTCTGGGCGAACATCGTGTGTACCCGCTTCATGAAGGGACGCGCCGACTCCGGCCGGGTGTGGAGCGCCCGGTCCAGAAAGGTCAACAGGATGTCCTTGGATACGTGGCGCTCAAGGGCAAAGCGGCTTTTGTAAAACTGGTAGGCGATTCCATACACGTCGCGGGCAAAGGTCTTCGGGCTCGTGTTTTCGTGATGGATGCGGGCGCGCCGCTCATCGAGTCCTCGCCAGAATTCCTCTATGCTGTTTGCGCCCGGAACCTCCGTGTAGGTCCGCGCCAAATGGAGCGAGCTGTGATCGTCCGATCCCGCGGTCAGAATCTTCCGCCACGGCTCGGTTCCCACCGGCGGGAGATTGTGCTTGTCGGCAAGCCTCGACAACATCTCCGGGGTGAGGCGGCCGATCATGTGCTCGACAGCGGCGTTCATCTCTGCGATGCGATCGCCATTGATCTCCCAGTAGTTGAACAGCAACAACAGCTTCTCGACATGCACCATCGTCAGCCGGTCGTTCACGCCAAACAACGGGTGGGCGCACACGTGCCGGATGCGCCGGTGGTTCAAGTAGTTGACAAGGTTGTAGATGTTGTCGCGAAGCTGGGTGATGTCCCGGTGGATGTCCTCGTTGATTCCGTACACCAAGACGTGGACTTTACACCGATCCTCGGGGAAATAGGTGGTGTACTCCGAGCTGATGAAGGTGTGGGGCAGATGCGCGATCTCGAGACACGCGTCGATCACATTGTGATCCGTAATCGTCACCGCCCCCATGCCTTTTCCGGTGGCAATGCCGTAGAGTTCCAAGGGGCCCGTAAAGCTCTCGGGGCAGCCCAACTTTTGCATGACCCAAAGCGTCGGCCGTTTGGACCATTTCGAGTGGCAATGCAAGTCGATTTTCATTTCAAGGGTCCCGGGTTATCCACAAGTTGTCCACCTATCCACAATTAACTCTTGACAATATAATGCGGAAAATGTGTTCGTCCCGGAATAGCATTTCGTTAGATATTCGTGTGAGGCCGAGGACTTTGCGCCGCCCAAGATCGTCTCTTTCGCCCCATTTATTCGGGATTTCGGTTGGGATCTGTCATCCGATTGAATGGGGAACGGTCACTCCGATGGCGCCGAAATGCTTGAAGTAGCGCGCAACCGTCCACGAGCAGATCGTCCAACTTCGTCGTAATCTCCAAGTTATCCACAGCCCTATATTCGGCCAGCCGGTTCTCGAACTCCGGGATGCGGCCAAGAAACGATTCGATGGCCTCCCGGTCGGGCCGGCGCGCATTCACCCCGTAACCCAGTTGATCCAGTAGTAGGGCATTCAGTTGCTGCTCGAATTGACCCTTCATGGGTAGCGAGAAGTAGGGCTTTCGCAAATAAAAGGATTCGGTGGTGAGCGTAAAGCCCGCAGTGGCGATAATCCCCTTGCACGTGCGCAGATCTTCCAAGAACCCGTCGTGACTAAACGGTTTGAAGCTTAGGTTGCCCTCGTCGCCGGTCCGTTTGAAACCATAGACCCTGAATCGCTGCGCCGTGAATCTCCGCAACGTGTCGAGCAATTCCTCGTAGGCCTCGGTCACATATACCAGAAGGTGTTCGCCGCGCTCGGGAACTTGGTCGAGCACCTGCCGCCGGAGTATGGGCGGAAACAGGAACGTATAATCGTTTTTCGTTTTCCCGAAGTAGAACGTCGTTACGAGCGAAACATCGGGAAAGGGGACCAAGGCCCGGATGACCGTCTTCGTCACGAACCGGTCCCACTCGAGTTCCGCCGGACACGGATGCTCCATGTGGCGCATGCGGTGTTGGTTGTCAAGCGAGATGAGCGGGACCTTGTAATAGGCGGCGAGCCAAGCCGTTTGCGGCTCGAAATCGGTGATTACCGCATCGGGCGCGAAGTCCTCGAACAAGGTCCTCCGGAGCATGGGAAACCGCCGCCGCATTTCCGGGAACCGTTTGAGATTGTCCGACATCGTCAGTGGGATGGAGACACGGTTTTCGCGGCTGCCAATGTGAAGGCCCTGAATCTCGAAAACGTCGAAGCTGTCCTTGAGATTGCGGTACCCCCGGTCGTAGCTGACCAAGCGGACGATGTGACCCTGCGCCACGAGATGTCCCGCCATCTCCCTCGCGCGGGAGGAATGCCCCGACCCTTCTCCCGAAACCCCATAGACGATTCGCGCCACCGATGGTCCTCCCCGGCGCGGGCAAACGGCCTAGCGATACGTCAGCATCGCCGGATCGGTCAGGTGCGCCGTCACGTTAAAATGATCGAGTGTGATTCGGTTTCCGCTAAATGTAAACTGCGTGGTCGAACAATTGTGAATCCGCCAATTGAGCTCGGCCGCCTTGATGTCCGGCGCATCGAGCACGGTCTGCACGCCGATCCCGATCGGCCCGCCTGACGAAAACACCGCGATTGTTGCGCCACTGTCGGCATCCGACATGATCGTCCGCAGCGCCCCGCGAACCCGGTCGCGAAATGCCGTCCACGGCTCGAATCCCGTCGCCTCGTACTTCCCCGAGACATACACGGCCATGACCGCTTCGAGCAATCGGTG
The DNA here is from genome assembly GCA_947486375.1 of Candidatus Hydrogenedentota bacterium. Taxonomy (GTDB): domain Bacteria; phylum Hydrogenedentota; class Hydrogenedentia; order Hydrogenedentales; genus CANKTP01. Next base: position 18,901 of record CANKTP010000065.1, read on the forward strand.
GAAAGTCCTATACTTCTCGCGGCTCTCGACCGCCGCGCGGTATTCCTCGTCCAGCCGGCGGATGCGTTCGTCCTTCGCCCGCAACTCCGGCAACAAGCCACCCATGATCCCGTCGGCCTCGTATTCGTTGAGCCCATCAAGGATCCGCACTTCGGGCCATGCCTTGCCCGCGGCCGCGATGGTCTCCCCAGCGACTTCCCCGGTGCGCCGCTGCCGCTGGAGCGTTCCGCAATAGGCCGCGGTGAAGGTGTCGTCCTTTTCGAGCCACGCGCGCGCAAGGGCCTCGGATTGGCGTTCGCCCATCGGCGAGAGTTTGTCGTAGTCGTCCGCAAAAAAACTGGCTTGTCCATGACGCACCAAAACCAATCGACTCATTCAATCCGTCCTATTCTCAAGTAGGCCACAAGTATGTTAGGCTGGCATTAGACCTCGTGCGCCGGGGCCGAAACCCGGCACGGCGCGGAAGGAGTCTAATGATCGGGCTGTGCCAATTCCACCGTGTTTTACCGTCAATTCGTATTCGAGGAACCAATCATGAAGCGAATGCTCCGTTGTGCCGTCATCGCCTGCATGTTGTTGCCGGTCATCGCGCTCGCCGCGCAGGAGACGCAACCCGCCGCGCCGCCCGTCGAGGAACCCGCGGCGCCACCGGCGGAACCGGCCCAGGAGGAAGCGGCCTCCGCGGTCGATCCGTTTGCACCCGCGGCGGAACCGGCGCCGGAAGCAACACCGCCCGTCGAAGAGCCGCTGCCGCTGGAGATCGCACCTGTGCTCGAGCCTGCCCCGGTTGTTGTCGAGCCTGCGCCTGCGGTAGCCGAACAGGCCCCGCCCGTCGAGACCGCTCTGCCCGCTCCGACAACCGGTCCCCACGATCCGAAGGAAATCGAAGCCTTCTTGGACGGCGTGATGAACTCCCATCTCGAGGCCTACCACACGGCGGGCGCGACAGTCGCCATCGTGCGCGACGGCGAAGTGATCTTCCAGAAGGGTTACGGCTATGCCGACTACGAGGCGCGCAAAAAGGTCGACCCGGACACCACCCTCTTCCGCATCGGCTCGGTCTCAAAATTGTTCACCTGGACCGCCGTGATGCAACTGGTCGAACAAGGCAAGCTCGATCTGGACGCGGACGTCAATACCTATTTGAAGGACTTCCAGATTCCAATGGATGTCTACACCGAACCGATTACCCTCAAGGACATCTTGACGCACACCCCGGGCTTCGAAGATCGCGTGCTGCATTTGTTCGTGAAGGACGAGACTGGACTGAAGCCGCTGGGCGAACTACTGAAGAATGACCTGCCTAACCGCGTGCGCCCCGCGGGCGACATCGCGTCCTACAGCAACCACGCGACTGCGCTGGCCGGATATATCGTCGAACTCGTTTCCGGAATGCCTTGGGCCGACTATGTTGAGACGAACATCATCAAGCCCTTGGGACTCGAACACACGAGCATACGCCAACCGCTGCCGAAGGAACTCACTGGCGATCTGTCGAAGGGATACATTTGGGAGGGCGAATTCAAGGAACAAACCTTCGAGTACATCCCCCTTGCCCCGGCAGGTTCCACGAGCTCGTCCGCCGGGGACATGGCGAAATTCCTCATCGCGCACATGCAGTTGGGAAAACTCGGCGACGCGCGAATCCTCAAGGAAGAGACCGCCAGGTTGATGCAAAGCGATCTCCATCATCAGGTCGAGGGCATGGATCCGATGGCCCACGGCTTCATCGTGAGCACCGTCAACGGACAACGCCTCGTGGGACATGGCGGGGACACGCTCTGGTTCCACACGATGTTCCATTTCCTGCCGGAGCACAACGTGGGTTACTTCGTGTCGTACAACACACGCGAAGGCGGCGAGGCCTCGGGGCAATTCTGCCTGGCCTTCATGGACCACTATTACCCGGCCCCGGATCCGGAAGTCCTCGTTCCGGCGGATGGTGCCGCCAATACGCTGGCGAAGTTCGCCGGGAGCTACCGGCTCAATCGCTACGATCACTCGAGCTTCATGAAGCTCGGGGCCGCCTTGCAGCCCATGTCGATCTCGGTGACGGACAAGGGAGAACTCCTCATCAACAT
>CANKTP010000066.1 GCA_947486375.1 Candidatus Hydrogenedentota bacterium
ATCGCGGTGAGCGCGACCAACGGATTGATCTATGTCTCCGATACCGCGAACCACCGTGTCCAATGCTTCACGCCAGAAGGCGCGCTGGTGCGCGCGATAGGCGAGGCCGGCACGGGACCGGGACAACTCAAGTTCCCCTATTCGATGGCGCTCGGCCCAGACGGGACCTGCTACGCCTGCGAATACGGGAACCATCGTATTTCGCGCTTCGATTTATACGGAAAATTCATGTCCTCCTTCGGCGGGCCCGGACGGAGCTTGGGTGAATTCAACGATCCGCGCGGCGTGGCGATCGCGGCGGACGGCACGGTCGACGTGGCCGACACCGAGAACCATCGCATCCAGCGAATTCCGGCGGGGGCCTTCGCGTGACCTATTTCCCGCGATTCCTTTTCCCCTGGGCCTTGTTGCTCTTGTTGCTCGTTCCCTGGAGCATCTACATCGCCGCGCGAATTCGCTCGCTCGGGTTCGGGCGCAAATGGACGGCCATCGCGCTGCGCAGCGTAATCATCGCGTGCCTCGCCCTGGCGCTCGCGGGCGCGGAGATCGTCCGCCGCAACGACGACCTCGCCGTCTACTTCCTGCTCGACCATTCCGACAGCGTGACGGAGGACGCGCGGCGCTTCGCGGCGCAGACCGTGCGCAACGCGGCGGACACCTACATGACCGAGCACGACAAAGCCGGCGTGATCGTGTTCGGGCGCGACGCGAGCATCGAACTCAAGGCCGACGTGACCCTCGGCCTGCGCGACGTGCAGTCTTTCGTCGACGGCACGCAAACCGACCTGGCGGCGGCGATGCGGCTGGCGATGGCGGCATTCCCGCAGGGCCACATGAAACGGATCGTCGTCTACAGCGACGGCAACGAGACCCTGGGCTCGGCCATCGAGGAAGCGAAGATCGCGCGCGCGGCGGGCGTGGCGGTGGATGTCGTACCGTTGCGCAACGAGGAACGGCCCGAAGTCCGCCTGAAGGAAGTCGTCGCGCCCGCGCAGGCGAACGCCGACGAACCATTCCAGCTACGCATCACCGCGCACGCCGACCAGGACGGCGAGGCCGTGCTCCGTGTGGCCCAACGCGCGGGCGAGGAGCGGCGGCTGATGCCCGAGCAACGGGTGACGCTGCAAAAGGGCGACAACACCTTCGTGCTTTCGCAGGAACTGAAGTCTGCCGGCTTCTTCGAGTACGACGTCTCCATCGAGTCCGCGACGGACACGGTGCAAGCGAACAACGTGGGCCGCGCGTATACGGTGGTCCACGGCGAGCCGCGCATCCTGTACATCGAGGGCGACCCGGCGAACAGCGTCTACCTCGAGCCCGCGTTGCGCGCGGAGGGCCTGCAAGTCGAGTCGGGCACGCCGGGATCGCTCCCGAGTTCGCTTGGCCAGTTGCAGAACTACGACGCGGTCGTCTTGTCCGACGTGAGCAGCACGGACTTGACCAGCGACCAGATGAAGTCGCTCGAGGCAATGGTCCGCGACCTCGGGATCGGCCTGGTGATGGTGGGCGGGCCGCACAGTTTCGGCGCGGGCGGGTTTCTCGATACGCCCGTCGAGAAGGCGCTGCCCGTGGACATGGACATCAAGCAACGCAAGATGCTGCCGCGCGGCGCGCTCGCGTTGGTCATGCACACCTGCGAATTTCCCGACGGGAACGCGTGGGCCCGCGAGATAGCGCTCGCCTCGTTGAATGTCTTGTCATCGCAGGACCTCATGGGCGGACTAGGGTATACCGGTCAGGGGGACACCTGGCTGTTCCCGATGCGCCCCGTCGGCGACAAGAACTACATGCGCGGGGCGATCCGCGAATCGAGCATGCAGATCGGCGACATGCCCGACACGAACCCGACCTTGCAGATGGCCTACGACGCGCTGGTCAATGCCGACGCCGCGGCGAAGCGCGTGTTGCTCATCTCGGACGGCGACGCGGCGGCGGCGCGAGGCGGGTTGCTGGACGACTACAAGGACGCGGGGATCGCGATTAGCGCGGTGTGCATCAACCCGCACAGCCCGAGCGACCGCCATTCGTTGGAGCGGCTTGCGGACGCGACGGGGGGCCAATTCTATTTCGTCGACGACCCGAAAAACCTCCCGCAGATTTTCACAAAGGAAGCCGCCGTCGTGAAGCGGGGCCTCCTGGTCGAGACGCCGTTCACGCCGCAGCCCAACCACGATTCGGAACTGCTGCACGGCCTCGGCGAGACGCCCATGCCGCAGTTGCAGGGGTACGTCGTGACCTCGCCCAAGGAGAACGCGACGATAGCGCTGCTGTCGCACGAGGGCGACCCCGTGCTCGCGCAGTGGCGCTACGGCCTCGGGAAGTCGGTCGCGTTCACCTCCGACGCGGCGAACCGCTGGGCGGCAGCATGGCTCGGATGGGAGGGCTTCAACCGGTTCTGGGCCCAAGCCGTCCGCTGGGCCACGCGCGAGTTGTCGCCGTCGAGTTTTCACGTCGAGACGGCGGTCCGCGACGGGCGCGGCGAGATCCGGATCGACGCCGTCGACCCGCAAGGGAAGTTCATTAACTTCCTCAAGCCGCGCGGCGTGGTCACCGGCCCTGGGCCCGACTTCACCCGCCGCGAGGTCGAGCTCGTCCAGACGGGCCCCGGCATCTACGAGACCGATTTCCCCCTGGCCGACGCGGGGGTGTACATGATCAACCTGCTCTACGACCGCGAGGACGGGACGCAGGGGATGATTCCCGCCGGCCTCGCGCTGGGCTATTCGCCGGAATACGAATTCACCGGGACGAACATGCCGGGGCTCGAGCAGATCGCGGCGCTCGGCGGCGGCGCGATCCGCGCGCCGGAGGACAACCCGTTTCGCCATGACCTCGTCGCCGCGCCGGCCGTCACGCCGATCTGGCATTGGCTGGTCATGCTGGCGCTGTGCCTATTGCCGATCGAGATATTCGTGCGGCGCGTGGTGATTCCGTTCGCGGAGATTTACGCGCCGGTGGCCGCGATGCTGCGGCGGATTCCAGGCATCGGGCGCATCGTGCCGAGGCCTGCCCCGAGACCGGTGCCGGTGACGGGGACCTACAGCGCGGCGCGCGCGGTCGAACGCACCTTCGAGGCCACGCCAGGTGCGCCGCCTTCGTTCGGTTCAACGGCAACTGCGGGAACTACAGCGACGACGGAAGCGGAGGCAGCACCCGCCCCATCGAAACCGGTGGCGCCGCCGTCGGACTATACGCAACAGTTACTGGCGGCGAAACAACGCGCCATCGCGCGCAAGGCGAAACGGAACGACGGCCCGGAGGGAAAATAGGGACAGTCACCTATTATTCGATCGATCTGGCGATCCCAAGCGAAGCACGTTGCCCCAGATACAATCGAGAATCGCAAGTGTACTGCATATATCGAATAATAGGTGACTGTCCCTATTTTCCCTCACGAAAAGGAGCATACGATGGACATGGAACAAAAAGCGGACGAATTCCGGGCGGACTTCAACCGCCTGCGCGCCGAGGTGGGCAAGGTGATCGTCGGGTGCGAGGGCACCGTCGACGGCGTGCTGACGGGCCTGTTCGCGAACGGCCATTGCCTGCTCGAGGGCGTGCCCGGCCTCGGCAAGACAATGCTCGTCAAGACCATGAGCGAGGCCCTCGCCCTCGAGTTTTCGCGCATCCAGTTCACCCCCGACCTCATGCCCGCCGACATCATCGGCACGAACATGATCGTCGAGGACCAGGGGGGCGGGCGCGAGGTCCAGTTCCGCAAGGGCCCCATCTTCGCGAACATCGTCCTGGCCGACGAGATCAATCGCGCGACCCCCAAGACGCAATCCGCCCTGCTCGAGGCCATGCAGGAACACACCGTTTCGGTGGCGCGGACCACCCATAAGCTTGGCGAGCCATTCTTCGTGCTGGCCACGCAGAACCCGATCGAGATGGAGGGGACCTATCCCTTGCCCGAGGCGCAGGTGGACCGGTTCCTGTACAAGCTGATCGTCGAGTATCCCTCGCAGGATGAACTGGCCGCCATCCTTGACCGGACCACGCGGCGCGACGTCGTGTCGGCTTCGCCCGTGCTCGATGGCGCACGCATCGTCGAGTGGCAACGGTTCGTGCGCGACGTGGCCGTGGCGCCAAAGGTGACGGACTATGTCGTGCGCCTGACGCTGGCGACGCAGCCGAAGAGCGGGTTCTCGCCGCCGCTGGTGGACAGTTACGTGCGCTTCGGGTCCAGCCCGCGCGGCGCCCAGGCGATGCTGCTCGCGGGAAAGGTGAACGCCTTGCGCGCGGGCCGGTTCAACGTCAGTTTCGACGACATCCGCGCGGCGGCCCTGCCCGCATTGCGTCACCGCGTGTTGGTGAATTTCGAGGCCGAGGCCGACAACATCGGTTCGGGGCAGATCGTGAAGCAAATTCTCGACAGCGTGCCGGAAGCGGCGAAGGTCGTGTAGTCGATGTCCGTTGCCGCGACAGAGGGCCGTCTACTCGAACCGGAGTTCATGCACCGGCTCGAACGGCTGTCCATTCTGGCGAAGCGCGTCAAGCTGGGCACGTCGAAGGGCGAACGCCGCAGCCGGCGCAAGGGCAGCAGCACGGACTTCGCCGACTACCGCGACTATGTGCAGGGCGACGACCTGCGCCACGTGGACTGGAACCTCTATGCGCGGCTCGAGGGGCTGTACTTGAAACTGTTCGAGGAGCGCGAGGACCTCACGCTGCACCTCATCATCGACGCGAGCCGCTCGATGGGCTTCGGGACGCCGAACAAGATCGACTTCGCCCGGCGCATGGCGGCCACGCTGGGCTACATCGCGCTGTCGGGACACGAGCGCGTCTGCGTCGAGGCGTTCAACGGGACCGCCGTCAAGCGCATCACCCCGTGCCGCGGCAAGGCCAGCGCGCGAAAACTGTTCGCGTTCCTCGAGTCGATCGAGGCCGAGGGCGGCACCGAACTCGAGACGGCCTGCCGCGGATATCTTGGGCGCAACCCGTCGAAGGGCGTCTCGGTGATCATCTCGGATTTCTTCGACGAGTCCGGGTTCGAGGGCTGCATTCGCCGGCTGAACCAAGCCGGGTCGGATGTCTACGCGCTGCACGTCCTGGCCCCGGAAGAGCTCGCGCCCAGCATGTCGGGCGACCTCAGGTTGATCGATAGCGAGACGGAGGCCTTCACCGAGATATCGGTCAGCCGCGCGTTGCTGCAACGGTACGGCTCGAATCGCGACGCGTTCTGCGATTCCGTGCGCCGCTTTTGCACGGCGCGCGGCATCGGCCACATGAACGTATCGAGCGACGCCTCGATCGAGCAACTCACGCTGCACCTCTTGCGCCGGGGCGGGATGGTGCGATGAACGCGCTCGCCTCGATGCTGTCCCAGGCCTTCCTCGCGCCCGCGTTCCTCGGGTTTCTCGGGCTGCTGCCGGTCATCGTCATCCTCTACCTGTTGAAACTCCGCCGCACGCCCGTCGTCATTTCGAGCACCTACCTCTGGATCAAGAGTCTGCAAGACCTCACCGCAAACGCGCCGTTCCAGCGGCTCCGCAAGAACCTCCTGATGTTCCTGCAATTGCTCGCGGTCTTGCTGCTGGCGATCGCGCTGGGCCGGCCCTTCGTTCGCGCGTCCGGCTCGGGTGGGGCGAGCTACTGCGTCATCGTCGACCGCTCGGCCAGCATGCAGACGCTCGAGGAGGGCGTCTCGCGGATCGAGCTGGCGCGGCGGAAGGCCCTCGACATGGTCGATGCGATGACGCGGGACGACAAGATGATGGTCGTGGCCTTCGCCGAGACGGCGGAGGTGCTGTGCGAATTGACCTCCGACCAAGTCCGCCTGCGCGCCGCGCTGCGATCCATCGAGGCGGCGGACACGCGGACCAACCTGCGCGACGTGATGATGATCGCGCGGTCGCTCGCGCCCGACAATCCCGACATCGCCTCCGTCGCGGCGGGATTGCAACTGGTGTTGTTCAGCGACGGACGTCTCGCCGATCTCGACGAGGTTGGCGTCGGGACGGCCTCGCTCAGCTTCCAACAAATCGGGAAGAGCGCGAACAACGCCGGCATCGTGGGTTTCAGCGTGCGCGCCCCGGCCGAGGGCGGCGATCCCCAGACCTTTGTGTTGGTGCATAACGAGCACAGCGAGGCGTTGTCGTCCACCCTGACGTTGAGTTTCAATGACAACGCGCTGGCGGTCGAGGAAGTCATCGTCGCGCCCGGCGCGGACCAAGAAGTCCTGTTCAGCCATCCTCCCTTGGGCGAGGGCTTGTTGAAGGTCGAGCTCGATCATGCCGACGACCTCGCCGTGGACAATCGCGCCTGGCTCGCCTTGCAGCCGTCGGCGCAGGTCCGCGTGCTCGTGGTGTCGCCCACGGATTCGACCAGCGGGTACTACTTGAAGCGGGCCTTGTCGCTCGAGCCGCGCGCCCAGGTCAGCGCCATCGCGCCCGAGAGTTACGCGCCGACGGACGACTACGACCTGACCGTGTTCGACGGATTTGCGCCGCCCGGCTTGCCCACGGGCGCGGCGGTGTTCTTCAATGCGCTGCCGCCGGTCCCGGGACTTGCCTCGTCCGGCGTGATTGAGCAGCCCCCCGTCGTCTCGTGGGACGCGAACCATTTCGTCATGCGGTTCTTGAATCCCGACAGCCTCGGCGTCACCTCGGCCCTGCGCCTGACGCTGCCCGAGGGGAGCCGGACCCTGGTGTCGAGCACGGGCGATGTGCCGTTGATTGCCGACGTCTCCCAGGGCGGACGCCAAGTCCTCGTCGTCGCCTTCGACATCGCGGGATCGAACTGGCCGCTGAAGCTGTCGTTCCCGCTGTTCCTGCAAAACCTTATCTCGTGGACCCCGCGCGGCGCCGCGACGGGGGACAGTTTCATCCCGACAGGCAAACCGGTCCCGCTATTCGCGTCGGGCAATTTGACCGAGGCCACGGTGATATCTCCCGACGGCTCGCGAGAGACAGTCGCCCTCGACCCCGCGCGCCCCTCCTATTTCGGCGCGACGCAGGCAGCGGGCATCTATACTGTCGAGATGGGCGACGAGCGGCAGGACTACGCGGTGAACCTGCTCGATCGCAACGAGTCCTCAATCTCGCCCGCCGAGTCGATCAACCTCGGCCGCGGCGAAGTCGCCGCCGAGCGCGGCCCCGTCCGCCAGACGCGCGAGCTCTGGCGCTGGCTCGCCCTCGCCGCCCTCGCGGTCCTCTCGCTCGAATGGTGGATATACAGCCGGAGAGCGTGGATATGAGGAAGGTATGGAGCAATTCTTTGCGTTCTCTGTGTTCTTTGAGGCCAATAGTTGTAGTGAACAATAGCCTCAAAGAACACAGAGATCACAAAGAACTTGTCCGCAATGGCCGTGTTTTCGGATTGCGGCCTTGCTGCATTGCATTCGTCCTTGCGGTCGCGGCGATGCAGGCCTATGCACAAGAAGAGCCGCTCGAGAAGGAACTGCTGGTCTCGCTCGACATCGGTTACACGACGGCCTACCGGGACAAGTCGTGGGTGCCGGTCGACGTGACGGTCACGAACGAACTCAAGGACCTCGACGGCCACGTCGAGGTCCGGCTTTACGATTTCTCAGGCAATCTCCAGAGCCCGATATACCGCGTGCCCGCCGAATGCCCCACCGATTCGCGCAAGCGTTTCCGCCTGTACGCCTACTTCAACAACACCGAGAAGGTCGAGGCCTGGATCTACAGCGGGACACGACCCGCGCTCGACGTGCCGGCTTACCAGATTCTGAGTCCCACCGTTGCCGAGGGCGATCTGCTGGGCTTGATCCTCAACGAGGACGCGCTGGATTTTGGATTCCTCTACCAGGCCGTGCAGACGCCGGAGTCCGAGTTGCGCTTCCACCGGCACAACGTGGCCACGCCGTTGCTCGGCACCCTTCCCGAGCATATCTCCTGCTATTCCGCGTTCAATGCCGTCATCCTCGGCGAGATCGAGCCGGATCGCGTGCCGGAAGATCGGCGCGGATTGTTGCGGCACTACGTTCGCCGGGGCGGCACGCTCATCGTCATGACCGGCGAAAACGCCGCCCGATATCGCGGCACCTGGATCGAGGAACTCGCCGGCGTCCGCATCGGAGAGACCGAGCAGATCAAGGAGGGCGCGCTCGCGGAACGCCTGCTGCCGCCCGACAAACGCGAGGGCGTGAAACCCGGTCGCGACTGCGTGCTGGCCCTGATAGGACCCGTGGCCGACGGCGCCAAAGTTCTTGGCGCGAACAGCGTTCTTGCCGTGCGGAGGCCGCTCGGGCGCGGACATGTCTACACGCTCGCCATCGATGGCGTCAGCCACGCGCTGCAAGACGCGCCCGCGTACCATGTACTGTGGCGTCAAATGATCTCCGCGAATCCGGCCGCGCAATCCGGCTTCAACACGGACGCGATGGTCAATTTCGCGTCCGGGCAAATTCCCCGAATGACCGGCGTGAGCATGCAGCCGCGCCTCTTCGTCGCGGCCTATCTCGGGAGCTACCTGCTGATCGGCATCGTCGCGAATTTCCTCTTCTGGGGCCGGCTCAAGCGCCGCGAGTGGGCATGGGTGTGTCTCATCGCGGTGTCGGCGGGGTATACCGCATTCGCGTATGTCTACGGCACCTCGGGCTGGGCGGGGCAAGACCAGACATTCCAGATCGACACCCTGCGCATCGCGAGGGACGAACCCGTCGCCGATTACAAGGGAGTCTTCGGCATTCTCGCCGCAGGTTCCGGAAACTACACCGGGACGTTCTCGCGCGACGGCATGCTCATCAATGAGGTGCATGGACTTCAAACGGGCATGTATCTATACCGGGATAACATTGAGTCGCCCGATCCTTTCACCGTGGTCCAGGGCGGCGCGGACCGATTCGAGCGGATGCGCGTGGGCGCGAGCTCGCTGCGGTTCGTGAGCGCAGAGGGGATGGCGCGGGTCGATGGCGCCATCGAGGGCCGCCTCGTTCTCGATGCATCCGGCTTGCACGGGACGTTTCGCAACGAGACCGGATTGGCGCTGGAAAAAGTCCAGTTGCTCTTCAACGGAACGTATTTCCCGGTCAAGGACGAAGACGGGATCTATTCGATCGCGCTGTCCATCGAGGGATATCGGTCCCACGATAATCCGGATTTCAAAACGTATTGGCCGACGGCGGAAAACGCAGACGGGCCCGAATGGCGAAGTCAGATGAGCGCACTGTTTTCCTCCGTCATCGCCGCGTTGGCCTTTTCGCATGGCGGTCTCGTCGACCTACGAAGCGGGCCTGATCCCTTGCATGGGCCGTACTTGGTAGGCTTGGCGAAGGAGAACGTGGGGACCTGGGAGACCAATCGTTCCGAATCCGCCAAGCGCGCCGGGTATGTCGTCGTGGCCGCGGAAATCGAGTTCGAAAATTCCCTGCCCGGCCCCTATCTCTTGTCCGCGCCCTTGGCGCAGACGTGGCAGCAAGGAGCACGTCGCGGATACGATTATTCGCCCGTTACCCTCGACTCGGTAAGGAAGTGGACGCAGGTAAAGACCACAAGCGGATCGCCGGTTATGATGCAAAGCATTCTTGCGGCGATTCCGGGGTCCATCGTGCGGTTGCCCGGCGCCGGATTGCGAGTCGAGGTCTATTATCGTTCGACGCATCCATCCACGGAGGTCCTCTTGTTTGAGGACCGGGATGACGGGGAGGGCATGGTGGAGTCGCCATCCGGGTTCGCCTCGGACGAGAATGCGCCCGCGCTCGACGTCGACCCGTCCGGGGCGACGTGGCGCGCCGCCTTCATCATCGCTAACCCGGCGTTCTTCCCCGCGGATGAGGAACATATGGCCTCGTTCCGAGTGGGCGCGACGAGCAATGGGGAAGAACTTCAATTGTCCTACATGGCCATCGTGCGTGTACTCATACCCACGAACGAAACGGCATCCGACGAGGAGTTCACATGGCGGTAATCGAGACCATCGACCTGACGAAGAAGTACGGCGCGTTCACCGCGCTCGACAATTTCAACCTGTCCATCGAGGAAGGCGAGATATTCGGGTTCATCGGGCCGAACGGCGCGGGGAAGACGACGACCATCCGCATCCTCGCGACCTTGTTGGCGCCGACCTCGGGCAAGGCCTTCGTGGCCGGGAACGACGTGTCGAAAGACCCGCGCGCCATCAAGAAAATTCTCGGCTACATGCCGGACGACTTCGGTGTCTACGACGGGATGCGCCTGCGCGAGTATCTCGACTTTTTCGGCGCGGCCTACCGGATTCCGGGACGCGAGCGGAAGTCGATCATCGACGACGTGCTCCAGCTGACCGACCTCACCTCGAAGGCCGACGAATACGTCAGCGCGTTCTCGCGCGGGATGAAACAGCGTTGTTGCCTGGCGAAGACCCTGATCCACAACCCGACGGTGTTGCTGCTCGACGAACCCGCGAGCGGCCTCGATCCGCGCGCCCGCATCGAGATGAAGGAGTTGCTCAAGACCCTGAGCGGAATGGGCAAGACCATCCTGGTGTCCTCGCACATCCTCTCCGAGTTGGGCGACATGAGCACGAAGATCGGCATCATCGAGCGCGGCAAGCTGTTGGCGTCGGGCAACGTCAAGGACATCCTCGCGGGCATCCGCCAGGCGCTCGAGTTGCGCATCGAGGCCATCGAGGGCGGTGACGCTGTCGAGGCGGCGCTCAAGTCCACCCCCGGCATCGCGGGCTACGAACGTTCCGGCGGCGACTTCCACGTCCGGACGAACATGGGCCGCGAGGAAATGGCCGAACTGCATGCACGCATCGTCCGCGACGGCGCGAGGCTGCTGTTCTTCGGCGAGGAACAAGGTTCGCTCGAGGACCTCTTCCTGACCGTGACAAAGGGAGGCGTCTAAAATGCGGTGCCCGCTCCCCGGCCTCATGCACGCGAAGCTCCCGGCTGGGTTCAATTGCCCCGTTTTTTCCATGCCCGCCCCCGAAATTTCGCGGGTGGACATTGTCCGCCGTGCATGGGCTATACTTGGGGGCTTGGCGTACTAGGTACACAGTCGGGGCGACGGTTACATGAGCAAAATCCTGCTAGTGGATGACGACGTGGATTTGGCGGAGTTGGTGAAAACCAAACTCGTCGCCGAGGGCCACGAGGTGATCGCGGTCAATACCGGCGAAGGCGTGTTCGAATTGGCCAAGCAGGTGAAGCCCGAGATTGCGGTGTTGGACATCATGCTTCCCGGCGTGACCGGCTACCAGATTTGCCGGAAGTTCCGGAAGGACCCCGAGCTCTACCCGATGGCGATCCTAATCTTGACCGCCCTGGGCGAGGAACCCGAAATCATCCACGGCCTCGAGCAAGGCGCCGACGACTACCTCATCAAGCCCTTCAAGCTGGACAAGTTGACCGAGAAGTTGGCCTCGCTCGCGGCCCTGCTCGCCTCGCTCGGCCAGCGCAACCCCGTGACGAATTTGCCCGGCACCGACGCCATCAAGCGCGAGGTGAACCATCGCCTCGCGCGCGGCAGCGAGGTCGCCGTCGTCTACATCGACATGACCGGCTTCAAGGCCTACTGCGCCGCCAAGGGCGCCGAGGGCCAGCGCAAGGCGCTCGAGTTCGTGTCCAAGATGATCGTCGGCCTGATGCGCAGCATGGGCATCTACGAGACCTTCGTCGCCCACATGGGCGGCGAGCATTTCGTCGTCCTCATGCAGATCGAGGACTACGAGCGGTTTTGCAGCACGCTCGTCAGCACTTTCGACCAGACGGTACGGCAGTTGTACTCGGATACCGAGGCCAACCAGGGCTTCATCATGGCGAAGAACAAGCGCGGCGGCGAGAGCCGTTACCCCCTGATGGCCCTGTCCGTCGGCGTGTCCCACAACCAGCACCGCCAGTTCAAGAGCGCGAAGAAAGTCTTCGAGGTGCTGGCCCAAGTCCGCCAGAAGGCCCAGCCCGAAAACACCAGCGTCGTCTTCGTCGACCGCCGCCGCACCGACCGCTAAGCCCTAAGCATTCGACCGCCGCGTGCCCTAAAAATTAGGGGCCGTCACCTATTATTTGAGCGATCGCCAAATCGCACGACTATTGGCGATACAAATAATAGGTGACGGTCCCTAATTTTTTTGGGCGCGGTGAAGCCTCTCAGTTTGCCTTCGGTTCCCCGATGGCCAGGGGCGCGTAATAGGGCTTGTCGCCAAGGGACATAAATTTTTTCATCCAGTTCTTCTGCGCCTCGGCGGGCGTGAACGACCAGTCCTGGCGGTGATAGTTCCAACTGTCGGGCCGCCCGGCCTGGGCCTTTTCCCAATACACGTTTGCGAGGTCTTCTTTCCCGGTCTCGTGAAAGTACACCCCGAGCTGGAAGGCGGCCTCGGCTTCCGCCTCCGCCTCGCTGCGCGGTTGGAGCCGTTTCGTCACTTCCTCCGGGGCCATCGCGAATTCGCTCTTGGCGCCCTTTTCGGCCCAGTCCTTGATCGCGGCGACATAACTCTCGCCGTCGGCGGAAAGCGTCTTGCCGGCGATGGTCAGGGAAGTCTTGCGGCTGTAGGCGACCTCGTTCGGACGGACAATAATCCCGTCCTCGTTGATCCATACCGCCGTCGGCACATTGACCATGTTATAGAGGGAGCTGATCAGGTGTTTCTCGTCGACTATCTGGGTGAACGTCGCCTTGGCCTTGTCGAACCACTGGCCCGCGGCAGCCTCGCCGCCGGTGTCTTCCGCGACGGAGATAATCTCGACGTTCTTGTCTTTCAGTTCCTCGCTAAGCGCCTGCCAGCCTGGCAGGTCCAATCGACACCCTCACCACGATGCCCAGGTTACGAGCACCACTTTCTTCCCCCGGAAATCCGAGAGATTGACCGCATTGCCTTTCCGATCCTTCAATTCGAAGTCCGGCGCGACGGCCGACTTTAGGTAGCCGTTCATGTTCGCCGGCACTTCGCCGAAGCTCCATACCGCATTCGCCTCGTCGGCCGCCACGGCTTGGTTAATCTTGCGCGCAAGCTCCGAGGCGTTGAGATACGGTTGCCCATCCTTGCGGGCGTAGATCGCGCTGTCCTTGGCTTGATCCACGGGCACGCAAATCTCGGCGAGGCACGCGCCCTCGGGCTTCAGCTCGAAGCCGCATATCTTGGGCAATTCGCCGGGAGTGACCCAGAGGTCCCCGTTCTCGGCTCGGGCGTTGGCGATCGGGATCGTCTGGCCTCCGAAAAGCGCCACCGCGTCGACGGCATCGGCCGTCGTAATCATGGAGAGCAAGGCTGCCGCGGCCAGCAGCCCTGTCGTAGGTTTTCGTGCCATATCGGTTCCTCCTGTGGCTTCATGATTCCAGTATACGCCATCGTCCCGGAAATACCAATCGGACGGGACGCCGCGCGTTGAACGCCCCCCTTGGCGCCGGTATACTTCGCGGCCATCGCCGGTTCTGCGGGCCAAATTCCGGCAGGCCCGCAAGGCCTTGCATGGGAGTTCGTCATGTTCCTGCCATTGCCGCGCGGTGCCGGGGGTACCGGCCCGGAGCTCGACGCCGGGCGGGCGGCACTCGATTGGGAACGGGCCGCCCCGGCCTTGTGCCTTGGGGTCTTTTCTCTCTTTCCCCTCGCGTGCGCCTTGCTTCGGTGGCCGTACCTCAACGACGACTCGTACATCACGCTGACGTTTTCCAAGAGTCTCGCCGAGGGCCGGGGCTTCGTGTTCAACCACGGGCCGCCCACGCTCGGCTCGACCACGCCGCTCCTTGTCTTGATCGGCGCCGTGCTTCAGCTCGTCCTGCCCTGGCTGCCCCTCGCGTTGGGCGTCACGCTGTTCACGTCGGGATGTTTGGTCGCGTCCGCGTGGACGTTCTACTATTTCCGCGAGGCCTTCCGCCTCAACGCATGGCAGGCCTGCCTGGCCGGGTTGACGCTGTACGCGACGTGCAACCCGTGGTTGTTCGGCATGGAGGCCTATGTCTCCAATGGCTTCTCGCGCTCGCGTCCGCGTTGGTCTTGACGCGGCGTTTTCTCCCCGGCGGCATCGCCATTGGACTGCTCTACATGACGCGCGGCGAGGGAATCCTCTTGCTCCCGGCGATGTGGCTCGTAATATGGATTCGGGAGTGGACCGATGGCAAGGGGACCTTCCGATCGACCGCAGGCGCGTGCCTCCGGATTGGCGCCGGTTGCGCCGCGATCGTCCTTGCGTGGTCCGCCTACGCATATTGGACATTCGGGCGCCTCACTCCCAATACGCTGGCCGCCAAGCAGGCGCACCGACTGTTTTTGCCGCACGAGACGGCGTTTCTCGACGCGTGGCCGCTGTGGTTGCGCGAAACCTACGCCGGTTGGAGCGCGCCCACGGGCATCCCGCAATTCTACCAAGGACTCTATTGGTTGATGGCGGCGATCGGCGTGTACGTCATGGCGCGCCCCAAGGGGCCGTGGCTCGGGTTCCTGCTGTTCATGGCCGCGTTCCTTGCCGGTTACAGCATGCTGGGCGTGATTGCATTTACCTGGTACGCCGTTCCGTTGACCTTCGTGCTGGCGTTGTGGGTGGCCCTGGGCGCCGGCACGTTACTCGAGGGGATACGAAGGCGGATGGCCCCGAGGTCCGCCGCATTCGCCGCCGTCTCGGTGTTATTGGCGGCCCTAATCCTGGTGCCTCCCGGGCTGACCATCGCGGCGCGGGCGCCGGCGCGCTGGGCCGATCCGCGCGGCGTGACCTATCATTTGGTCAGCGACTGGTTGCGCGAGAACACGAAGCCCGGCTCGAGCGTTTCCTTCGCCGAGATCGGGCATATCGGATACTTCACCGAAAACCGGATCATCGATCTGGGCGGACTCGCGACCCCGGACTTGATCCCCTACATGGCGAACATGGACACCATCGGCGCGTTCAAGAAATACCGTCCCGATTACCATGTCTGGATCGAGGGCGATTTCCTCTGGTCCAGCATCGTGAAGGACCCGTATTTCGAATCGCACTACGAGGAAGCCGTCCACATTTATGGCGCCGGCAGCCGGCCGTCGGTATTCATCTATGCGCGCAAGGATTCGGCGACGGACGGAGCGAAGGGGCCGGGCTGAACCCGCGAACTCCCTTATTGGGAATCCCGGCGGGAAACGGCCGCCCTTCGGCGAGAGGTTTATGCGTGCCTTGGCTGGCAGGCGTTCCTCGGGCTTGTTGCTGGAAGTGCCTGTTCTTGCTACTATCAATTCATGGACAAAATCGCCCCGTATAAGAATGCGCCGATTACCGAAGCTGTCATCGAAATTCGTACCCAATTACCTGAATCCGTTAGTGTTGCCACGCTGGAGACACTAAACGAAAACTTCGGCAGCCAGTACCCGAAGAAAAAGGCGGTTCATTCGATCGAGGGAATGATGACGTTCGGCAAGACCATGACTTCCGCCATGGGGTCAACACCGGACGGATTCCTATGGATTAGCACGGACGATAGGTATGTGGCGCGAACAAGAATGGGAGGCTTCGCATTAAGCCGACTTGCGCCATATGAGTGTTGGGACTCGTTCCGGGATGAAGCGCGAAGGACTTGGAATATATTCAAGGCAGGTGTGAATCCGCTGGGCGTGACGCGTGTTGGAGTACGTTATGTGAATCTGATTAATCTTCCTTTGCCGTTTGAGGATTTTGGGGAATATTTGCGAACGCACCCCACCGTTTCGCCGGAGTTGCCCCAGGGACTGAGCGGTTTCTTTTTTCAAGTCACAATTCCTCAACACGATTTGGATGCGAATCTTTGTATTAACGAAGGTATTGTGGACTCGAAGGAAAATTCAAAAGCATCGGTGATACTGGATATCGATCTCTATACAACGGCCGACTTGCCCCACGACGACGATGCGCTCTGGGATATTCTCGAAACCTTGCGATTACGAAAAAACGAGGTATTCGAAGCCTGTATCACCGACAAAACAAGGGAGCTTTTTCAGTAATGGCCACAGTGTTGATGCCGTGCGCAGGGCAGAGCGAATCGATGCTGGGGTACACTCATGGTGGACTCCAGAGCGACAGTGGAAGGCAACTCGAGCGCTTGGTTCGAGTTGTGTTCGCCCATTGGCAGGATCGATCCGAAAGCTTCAACGGTCCCGCGTGCGAGATCCAAGATGACGATGACTTGGAGCAATATAACCGCGTACCGTTCAGGCCCGGGGGGATAGTCAAGGTCCGGTACGTCCGTGCTGGCCGGCTACACCCGCGACGAATTCCTTTCGACGATTGACTTCCGTGTATCCATTCTGGGACACCGTTGCCAACGACTCGTTGGCCCAGGGGGACTGCCTATTGGCTTGCATAACCCCCCAATTCGGCCCGTTCTTCGATTCGGATGGCGGCGTTCAAGAGGTCCCGATCTCCGAGGAGGACCTCATCGTGGTTACCCAAAGTTGCGATTTGGCCAACAAGAGCGTTGGGTTCGTCGCCCTTTGTCCCATTCAAGCGGTCGAGGCCTTCGAGGCCGTGAATCCGGACTACAAAACGAGAGGCCGTTGGGAAGCCGTTCGCAAGGGACGAGTCCCCGGCCTTCATCTCTTGCCATCCCCTTGGAAACCCGAGGACAATCGCCAGGCATTTGTCGTGGATTTTGGCCACATCATCAGCCTGCCCCACACCTACCTTCAACGCCACGCCGGGGACACGCCGGGGCGCCACCGATTGCGATCGCCCTACCTTGAACATTTCTCGCAGGCATTCGCCCGGTTCTTTATGCGCGTTGGGTTGCCTTCCGATATTCCGCCGTTCAAGTGACGCGGTCGACAACCGTCACGCGATGGCGCACGGGGGTCCGTTATGGGCCCGCGATTGGCGAAAACGACCGCCAATGCGTGGATAGGGGCTTATAGGACTTATGGGACGCATGGGACAAATGGATGCGTGGGTGACATTCGCCGATGGCGTCTCAAAAGTAGCGCGACGTTTTCGCGCGGGCGCCGCTCGACCGATTGGGTCCTCCTTCCCCGAATTGATTTGGGTAATCGCTTCCTTCGCCGTCGTCTATGTTTGTACTCCCGTGGCAACCGCCGCCGCAGCAGCCCAAGTCGACTTCGACCGCGACGTCCGGGGCGTGTTCGCGCGGAATTGTTTCTCGTGCCATGGAAATGACGAGGCGAAGCGGAAGGCGGGGTTGCGGCTTGACCTGCCGGATTCCGTGTTCACGGCGGGCGAGTCGGGGGCGACGCCGGTCGTGCCGGGCGATCCGGCGCGGAGCGAGCTGTATCGCCGGTTGACGGCCCTCGATCCGGACGACCGGATGCCGCCGCCGGATTCGGGCAAGGCGGTGTCGCGGGAAGAGATCGCGAGGATCGAGGAATGGATTCGCGACGGCGCGGCGTGGAGGCCGTTGTGGTCGTTGGCGCCGTTGGCCCCGGTTATGCCCCCGGCGGTTGACGACCAATCGTGGATTCGGAATCCGATTGACTCGTTTGTCCTTTCGAGACTCGAGCGCGAGGGGCTTAAGCCTTCGGGCGAGGCGGACCGGCGCACGTTGATTCGGCGCTTGAGTTTCGATCTGCTCGGGCTGCCGCCGGGCCCGGAAGAGGTCGAGGCCTTCGAGCGCGATGCGTCTCCCGAGGCCTACGAGCGGCTGGTCGACACGATGCTGACCTCGCCGCGATACGGCGAACGCTGGGCGCGGCATTGGCTCGACGTGGCCCACTACGGCGACACGCAGGGCTACGACAAGGACAAGCGGCGCCCGAACGCGTGGCCCTATCGCGACTACGTGATCGAGGCCTTCAACTCGGACAAGCCGCATGGACGCTTCGTCGAGGAACAGATCGCGGGCGACGTGCTCTACCCGGAGGACCCGAAGGCCACCATCGCGACCGGCTTCGTTGCGGCGGGGCCGTGGGATTTCGTGGGTCAGGTCGAGCTGCGCGAGGGCACGACGGACAAGAAGATTACGCGAGTGCTTGACCGCGACGACATAGTGGCGAGCACGATGACGGCCTTCGTGAGCATGACGGTGCAGTGCGCGCGGTGTCACAGCCACAAGTTCGACCCCATCGCGCAGGAGGAATACTACGGCCTGCAAGCCGTGTTCGCCGGTGTCGATCGCGCGGAACGCTCGGTGGACGACGACCCGGCGGTGTTCCAGCGGAGGACGGCGCTCTTGGCCGAACAGCGGACGGTGCGCAAGGAGATGAAGGAAATCGAAGGGCGGTTGGACGGCCTATCCACGCCCGAGCTCGACACTGCAAAAGCCAGGGTCGGGTCCTTGGAGGCACAGCTCGATGCGTTGAAACAAAGCCCGAGCAACGGATACCACAGCGTGATCGAGTCCATGCCGGACGTGGCGAAATGGGTGCAGGTCGATCTCGGCAAGACCGTCGACATCGAGCGCATCGTGCTTGTCCCTGCGAAACCGACGGACTTCGCGGACACGCCGGGCTTCGGATTTCCGGTGCGCTTCAAGGTGGAGACCTCGGACGACGCGGCCTTCGCGCGGGCGACGATCGTTCTCGACGAAACGCGCGAGGACATCCCGACGCAGGCAGACGCTCCCTTTCCCATCGAGTGCGCGACGGTGGCGCGGTATGTGCGCGTGACCGCGACGCGGCTTTGGCCGCGCACGGGCGACTACGTTTTTGCGCTGGCCGAGTTGCAGGTCATGGTTGACGGGAAGAACGCGGCGCGCGACGCGGCAGTGAGCGCGCTCGATTCGATCGAGGCCGGACGCTGGAGCACGAAGTACTTGGTGGACGGCTTCAACAGCCGGGGGCGTATCGACGGGGCCACGAATCGCGCGGACGAATCGGCGGCGCTGCAAAGCCAAATGGCCGGGGCGAAGCAGGAGCATGCGGCGCTGCTCGCGTCGATCGCCGGCTCCGCGCTCATTGCGCAGCGCGACGAGGTACAGGGGCAACTCGACTCGTTGGCGGGCGCATTGGGCGAACTTCCCAAGCCGAGGATGGTCTTCGCGGCCGCGCCGGATTTCAAGGCCGAAGGATCGTTCACGCCCGCGGACGGGCCACGCCCGGTGCATGTGCTCGCGCGCGGCGATGTGAACCAGGAAGGCGTCGAGGCCATCCCGCGCGCGTTGTCGTGCGTGGACGATTTGGAATCGGTCTTCGGCGGCGAGGCGGCAACGAGCGAGGGCGCGCGGCGGGCGGCGCTGGCGCATTGGATCAGCGATCCGAAGAACCCCCTCACGTGGCGTTCCATCGTGAATCGCGTGTGGCATTACCACTTCGGGCGCGGCATCGTGGACACGCCGAGCGACTTCGGCCACATGGGATCGCTGCCCACGCACCCGGAGTTGCTCGATTGGCTTTCCACGTGGTTCTTGGACAACGGCCAATCGCTGAAGGCCTTGCACCGCCTCATTGTCACCAGCGCGACGTACCGGCAGGTCTCGACCGGCAACGAAGCCGGCGAAGGGATCGACGCGGGCAACGCGCTCTTGTGGCGGATGAACCGGCGGCAGTTGGACGCCGAGTCGCTTCGCGATGCGGTGCTGAGCGTCAGCGGAAAGCTGGACACGACGATGGGGGGGCCGGGCTTCGATCTTTTCGCCTTCAAGGACGATCACTCGCCGGGCTACTTCTACGATCAACACGACGTGGACGATCCGAAATCGTTTCGCCGGTCGATCTACCGGTTCATCGTGCGGAGCGTGCCGGATCCCTTCATGGAGACGCTGGACTGCGCGGACCCCTCGCAGAACGTGCCCGCGCGGAACACGACGATCACGGCGTTGCAGGCGTTGGCGGTGATGAACAATGCGTTCGTCGTGCGGCAGGCGGAGCACCTGGCGGAGCGCGCGGGGGATTTGGCGCGGGCGTTTTGGCTGGCGCTTGGGCGCGAGGCGGATGCGGAGGAGCGCGGGATTTTGGAGGCGTATGCTGGGCGGCATGGGCTTGCGGCGGCGTGCAGGGTGATTTTGAATGGGAATGAGTTTGTGTTTGTGGATTGAATGGGACTTATAGGACTTATGGGACCTATGGGACGGAAAGGACTGAAGGATGAGCCAGACGGACCCGAGCGATCATACAGAGGGATTTCGCCGATGAACCGGCGGCAATTCCTTTGGAAGGCGGGTGGGGGGTTGGGCGGGATCGCCCTGTCCCAGTTGCTGGCGCGGGATGGATGGCTGGGGCGCGCGGAGGCGGTTGGGCCCGGACTGGGGGGCGGGTTGCACCATGCGCCGAGGGCCACGCGGGTGGTGCAGTTTTTCATGTCGGGCGCGGCGAGCCAGTGCGACACCTTCGACTATAAGCCGCTGCTGATCGAGCGCGCGGGACAGAAGTTCGATCCGGGCGGCAAGGTCGAGTTGTTCCAGAGCGATCCGGGCGTGGTGATGCCGTCGCCGTGGGCGTGGCGACAGCATGGGGCCTGCGGCAAATGGGTCAGCGATCTCGTGCCGCACCTCGCGCAGTGCGTGGATGACATCGCGTTTCTCCACGCGATGGTGTCGAAGTCCAACGTACACGGTCCCGCGACTTTCTTGCAAAGCACGGGCTTCGTGACACCGGGGTTCCCGAGCATGGGCTCGTGGGTGTCGTATGGTCTCGGGAGCGAGAACGACAACCTGCCGAGCTTCGTCGTGTTGCCCGACTCGCGCGGATTCGCACCGGGCGGGCCGAAGAATTGGGCGGCGGGATTTCTCCCCTCGGGATTCCAGGGGACGCTGATCCGGCCCAACGCGGCCAACCCGATCGCGGACTTGTACCCACCGGCGAATTCGTATGTGACGCCGGAGGCGGACGCGGAGGGCCTCGCGGCGCTGAATGCGTTGAATCACGCCCATGTCGTGACGCGCGCGGACGACTCGCGACTCGAGGCGCGGATCGCGAGTTACGAACTGGCGGCGCGATTGCAGCTCAGCGCGCCCGAAGTACTCGATCTCCGGGGCGAATCCGAGACGACGAAGAAGATGTACGGGCTCGACGATCCCGTCACGGAGGACCTTGGCCGGAATTGTCTCGTGACGCGGCGGCTGCTCGAGCGCGGCGTTCGCTTCGTGCAGGTGTGGAGCGGCGCGGACAACGGGTTCCCGAGGCGCAACTGGGACTCGCACGAGGACCTCGCGCGCGATCACGGGATCA
>CANKTP010000067.1 GCA_947486375.1 Candidatus Hydrogenedentota bacterium
TCGAACCGAAGCGCATTGCCGCATTTAATGTGGGGCGAGGCCTTCAACGGTATCCGCGTGAAGGGATTGCCCGTGGCCAGGGCCAATTCCGTGTTCATCTGGTGGTCGGTCAACCACAACGCCGTCTCGGCAATCCGGGCCGGCCATTCGCCTACTTCGATGCCGTAAAACTGATCGACATCCACCTGGGAGAGCTTCGTCACCTCGCCTCCCAGCGTCAAAATTGCCCCCGGCTGATCGAGCTTGTGCCTCAGATTGAGGGCCGCAAGTTCGAGGCGGCGTAGTTCGCGATAGGCCACGACGAGAAAGTTTCCGCATCCGCATGCCGGATCCAGAAAGTTCAGTGAACGAAGCTTCGCGAGGAACTCATCAATCCGCTTATTTCGTCCGGTCGAACGATCGCCTCGGAGCTTGTCGAACTCGGCCCGAAGGTCGTCGAGAAAGAGCGGGCCGATGACCTTCAGGATGTCCCGCTCCGTCGTATAGTGTCCGCCGATCTGGCGGCGCTCATGCGGATCCATGATCCCTTGAAAGAGGGACCCAAAGATGGCCGGCGAAATGCGCGACCAGTCGAATCGGCACGCGGCGATCAGGCGGTCCCGCATGGCGCGAGTGAAGCCGGCCAAGCGCAAGCGCTCGCCGAACAGGTCGCCGTTCACATAGGGAAACCCCGCCAAGTCCTCGTCGATGTGCTTGGACCGTTTCTCCGCCGGGGTGTCGAGTATCTCGAAGAGGATCGACAGGTGCGTGCCAAGGTCGGAGCCGTCTTCCTTCGTGTGCGCCTCGAGGTAGAGTTCGAACTGGCTCGGCTCGAAAATGCCCGTGTCATCCGCGAAGAGGCAGAACAACAGCCGCACCAGCAGCCGTTCCAAGTCGCGGCCCGAATATCCGCCTTCCTCAACAGTATCGTGGAGGGCCGCCATGATCTGCGCGGCCTCGAGGTTGGCGGGGTCTTCCTCGCCGAAGCGGTGCGTCTTCTGCCCAATGATAAATGCGAAATGCTTGACGTGCTTGTGGAAATCGGCGAGTTGGAAGTCGATCCGGTCCTCGGCCCCTTTTTCCGGTTCCAGATCGAAGAGCGAGACCTCGCGGAAGTTGCTGACGACGACGTAGCGCGGAACTTCGTCCGTGCGGCCCGAGGACATGAGGTCATGGATGTAGTCGAAGGCCTGCGACTTCGCCTTCTCGATGGACTCCCCCGCGCTCTTATGCTCGGCCAGCAAGCGCCCGCGCCAGAACAGGTCGATGCGCCCATAGGTGTCCTTTACTGTCCGGACGCGTTCCTCGAACGTCGCGACCGTGCGCCGCCGCATGCCGAACACATCGAAGAATTCGTTCCAGAACGATTGCGCCTCGGCGCGCTCGTCGCGAGCGTCCTCCCACGACCGGGAGAACTGGATCGCGCGCTGACGAATTTCGTTCCAAGATAAACTAGGCATGGTGATGCGGTTTGCGGTCCCCTGTCGATATGCGTCAGATTACACCAAGGAATGCCCAGCAGACGAATCATCTCCCAGAAACCTCACGCCGCGGGACCCTCAATCCACAAACATCATCTCGTTCGTCATCATCAGGGTCTGCGCGTAGGACTCCCAGGGACCGAGGGGGGCGGGGAGGAGGGGCGGGGGGCCGCTGAAATCGGCGCGGGCGTCCCAGTCGGCGCGGCGGCCCAGGGCGGGGGCGGCGGTGTGGGACTCGACGACGCGGATGCGCGGGGCCCAGCTGTACGAATCGAAGCCGTCGTTGCCGCCGCAGGCGACGACGAAGTCGATGGTGTCGCCGGCCTTGACGACGACGCGTTCGAGTTCCTTGGGTTCGCCCGCGTTGTGGACGGCGGCCGACCATAGGACGCCGTCGCGGCTGGAGACGATGGCGCCGGCGATGCCGTCGCCTTCGGAGTTTTCGTGGCGCAGGGTGCTGGAGATCGCGATCGCGCAATCCTCGGGCGCGACCCAGCGGCGAATCGAGGCGTGGGCATCGTCGCGTCCGGGATGGCCGCCGCGGCGTCCCACGGTGACCCAGCCGATGGTCTCGTCGGGATAGTTCGGCGTGGGTTGCCAGCGTTGGTCGACGTAGTGCGCGAACGGCGCGAACGCGTCGACGCGCGCGGTGGCGGCGTCCAGATGGCCGAAGCCGTATTGCCACGCGGTGGGCACCGGGGGTTCCGGTCCCTCGGCAGGGCCCGGACTGTCGACAAAGGCGCGTGCGAGATTCAGCTCGTCGTCATCGGGGACGCGCTGGAGCAGTAAGCGGTACAAGCGCCGGGCGCGTTCGCCGGGGTCCGCCGCCTCGGCGAACTCGGGCCGTGCGGCGACAGCGCGCGCCTGCTCGACGGCGAAGGGGCTGTTCATCATGAACAGGGCCTGTTGCGGCACGGTGGTCTTGAAGCGTTGCGGGCTGTGGAAGTCCGGGCTGGCGAGATCGAAGGTGCGGAAAATGCCGGGCAGGTTGAAGCGATCGATGAAGCTATAGATCGTGCGCCGCGTGGTGTGGGGACTGCCAGTGATCCGCACCGCCGGGCCGCCCATCGCCAGGTCCAGTTTTCCCGAGGCCACGAGCAGCGCGTCGCGCATTGCCTCGAAGTCGAGGCGTTTCCGGTTCTGCCGCCAGTACAACCGGTTGTCCGGATCGACGGCCTTGGCTTCGTCGCGAGGGACGCTGTCTTGCTGATACACGCTCGACAGCATGATCGAGCGGATGAGCGTTTTGACCGACCAACCCTGCTTCACGAAACTCGACGCGAGGTGATCCAGCAGTTCCGGATGCGAGGGCGGATCGCTGCGCAAACCGAAATCGCTCGGCGTGGCCACGAGCGGACGGCCAAGCAACTCGCTCCACACGCGGTTGGCGTACACCCTCGCCGTGAGCGGGTTCTCCTCCGAGGCAATGGCCTGCGCCAATTCGAGCCGGCCGCTGCCGTTCTCGAAGGGCTTTCGCTCGCCCAGCGTCAGAATTTCCGGGAATCGCCGCGGCACGTCGTCGCCCCGGTTGCCCGCGTTGCCGCGTTTGAACACGTAGGGGTCGTAGGGCTTGTCGTTGTCGGCCAGGATCATCGCGCGGTCGGGTCGACCGGGATGACTGGATTGCGTGCGCTGCACCGCGAGCCGCAGGTTCGTGATCCGGTCGCGCGTGGGGATATCGAGGAACTGTTCGATTTCGCCGAAGGCCACGTTCGCCGGGCTGTCGACGCCATACAGCACGAGCCGCAGCGCCTCCATGTCGGCGTTGGGCAGCGCCGTCGGGAATGCCGCCGCAACGGAGGCGTCGCGAATCGCGATCTGCGTTTTCGCCGCGAGCAGGTTGAGCCAATCGCGATCGGCCTCCAGCAACGCCGTGCCGTATCGCTGCGCCACTTCCGCCATCGAGGCCGGCGGTGCCCCTTGAAACGCGAGCGCGATGCGCGGATGAATTTTGTGTTCCGCATCGTTGTTCGCGGCGAATGCCGCCGCGAGCTCGGTGGCCTTCGCCGTGAACTCCTCGGGCGGCAGCGCCGCGAAGGCCGTCCACGGCGCGTAGATCGGATCGTGCGCCTGCGCCTTCGCGGCCAGGAAATCTTTCCAGCGTTGCAGCAACTGGAAGTGCAGCTTGCGGTCGCGCGCGACGGTTTGGAAGGTGTTGTCGTCTGTTACCGCGCGAATATCGTGGGCGGCGAGAAAGTAATCGGCGATTTTCTCGCGCGCGTGCGCGAGCACCTTCACGTGCTGGTCCGCGACGAATGCGTCCAACTCGACTTGCCGCTCGCCCAATTCTTTCGAGTAGGCCTGGTAGTCCGGATCATTCGGATCGGGCGTCTCGATGAGCGGCCACTCGCCGGGTTCGTGCGAGCTCGCGAACACGCCGTACAGCGAGTAGTAGTCCGCCGAGGGCACCGGATCGAACTTGTGATCGTGGCAACGCGCGCAGGACACCGTCAGACCCATCAAGCCCCGGCTGACCACGTCGATCCGGTCGTCAATGATGTCCGCCTGCACCTCGAGGAAGCGCCGTCCCAGCGTCAGGAACCCCATCGCCGCGAGCGAACGTTTGTCTTCGCCGAGGTCGAGTTTGTCGGCGGCGAGTTGCTGGAGGATAAAGGTGTTGTAGGGCAGGTCATCGTTGAACGCGCGGATGACGTAGTCGCGGTAGGTGTGCGAGAACGGAAAATTCGGGTCCGTCTGGAACACGTATCCCTTTGTGTCCGAATAGCGGGCCACGTCGAGCCAGTGCCGTCCCCAGCGCTCGCCGAATCGCGGCGAGGCCAGCAAGCGGTCGACCACCTTCTCGAAGGCGTCGCCCGTCGCATCCGCAGTGAACGCGTCAACTTCTTCGGCGGTCGGCGGCAATCCTGTGAGATCATACGTCGCGCGGCGAACTAAGGTCCGGCGATCCGCAGTCGCCGACGGCGAGAGGCCCTTCTCTTCCAGGCGCGCCAACACGAAGGCGTCGATCGGCGACTTCACCCATGCGGCATTCGCGGTAGCGGGCGGCGCGGGATCGTTCACGGGCTGAAACGCCCAATGCTTTTGTCGCGCCTCGGCCAGGCGTAGTTCCATCGCCGAGGGCAGGGGCCCCGCATCTGGCCCCCACGGCGCGCCCATCGCCACCCATTCCGTCAGCGCCGCGATGGCGGCATCCGGCAAGGGCGTGTCGGGCGGCATCTTAGTCTCACCCATGCGCCGGATAAACTCGACCAGCCGGCTCGACTCCGGATCGCCCGGAACGATCGCCGGTCCGCGCTTTCCGCCCGTCAACGCGCCCGCGCGCGAATCGAGGCGGAGTCCATTCTTCCGCTCTTCCGTGCCGTGGCACGATTGGCAATACTGGACCAGTATGGGCCGCACCTTGGACTCGAAGAAATCGAGCGCCTCCGGCGCGAACTCGGGCGCGCCGACCGGCGTCAACCGCAGTAAGGCGTCATATGCCTGCCGCTGCGCCGGATACTGCCCATCGCCCGGTTCAAGGCGTTTGATGGCCGCGTCGAGCGCGGCGGGATCGGCCAGCAACCGTTCGACGGCCCCCACCAATTCCTCCGCCGGCGAACTCGGTGCCTGCGCCGATCCGCGCATGGCGATCAGGCACAGCACCGCCGCAGCCCCCGCGCGCTTCCAATAATTCATCCGGCCCACGACGACTCCTTGCGTGAACTAACCGGCGATAGTATAGTCCTGCTGGCACCCCGAACAGGAAGAATAGTTCGCCTTGTCCGGCGTTCGAGGCCGAGTTGTGCCACGCGGAGCATCCGGTTAGGCCGGGGGGAATAGTCACGCGGGCGCGAACAATGTTGTTTGACTCGTCGAGTTCCAGGAAGGCATCATCGGGGTCGACCTCGGATTCGAGCCAGTATTCGCCGGCGGACACCTCCGTGATGTCGATCCATTGGTCCGGCAGGGTTTTGTCGTAGAGGTCCGCCCAGCCGACGGAGATTCCCTGGACCCCGAAATTACATTCCGTAAATTCGCGGAATTGCGGGGCATTGGGGAGGGTCAGGTCGTTTGGGAGGACGTCCCAAAGACAAAAGCTGGTCTTCTCGCCCTCGGCCACGATGTCCCCGATCCCGTCGGTGCCGACGATCTCGCGAAGACGATACAGCGCCCAACCCCCGACATGCACGTGGCCGTGCTCGGGATGGTACACGTAGGATCCCGCCAAGCGGTCGTACGTGGATCCGTCAGAGCGCGAGACTCGTTGCAGGATATCTTCCCTGAGTTCGTCCTGTTTCGACGGCACGCGAGTTACGAACAAGGGTCCGTCGCCGATATTCGCCGTGGCATTCGACAGGCGAAGATGGACCCGCCCGGGCTCGACATCGGTCACGACGGAAGTGTCGTCCAAGTATCCGCGCATGACGGTCATGTCAGGCAAGAGGTCGTAGGGATTTTGCGCTTCAGCGTCAAAGGTGGCGAAAAATGAAAGCACAATGCCTGCGGTTGTCTTGGCGGATGGGCAGCCTCGAATGATCCTACCGGGTTTGAACATGGTTCGTAGTCGCATTAAGTTAGTTCGAGCGACGCGCGAATCGCTTTTTCGTAGACCTGCGCCGGGGGGAGGTTGCTGGGGGCGGTAAAGGCCAACGCGACTTGATCGATGGTGGTGGTAAATTGCCCCAATTTGACCAGCCCACGTTGTCTTCCGGCAGCTACCGCGTCGCCGACGTCATACCACATGATGGTAAGCGCCCCCGGTTGATAAGCGTACGGGCGCAGACCGCCGCCCAACCGCTCTTCAATCTTTCGATAAACTGGCGCCGGACAAACGAAGAATAGGCCCTTCTGGCACAAAGGCTCCTGTCGAAGCACATGGCCCTTATAGATGATCTGCGGAAGAATCCTCTTATTGACGTTTTCCCAATTGAAGCCGGCGGTACTTGTTCCAGCGAACGGATCGTTCCTCAAGTAGGTTTCGCGTTCTTGGCGATAATTTCCGGTCGTATCAATCGACTGCACCTCAATCGCCACAAAGCCACGCAAATGTCCATCAGAACCAATATGGGCGAGTATCCAATCGACAAAGTAAGAACCGCTTCGTCCACGGTTGGGAAGCCGCAGCTCCTTTCCCCAGCCTTTTCCAAACACTGCGACGTGTTCCCCAGTCCTCGCCACCGGCGAGTCCGTCGGAAAGAGGGGAATCCCTGGATCGAACGCCACGTCCGCGACATCGCGAAGAATCCGGTAGTTATCGGCATAGAGCCGAACCGGGCAACAGATCACCGGTCCGCCCGTCATGGGCTTCAGGGTACATACCCCGCTAATCTCACCGTCGCTCAGGGTCTTTTGGCATTGTTTCGCGACAAAAGGACAAGTCCTTTCCCTTCGCGTTTTCATGGCAACCGCCGACATGTCACCCGGATCGAAACCGAAAAGTTCGACGATCCGGCTAGCCATGCAGCGCCTTCGGCACCATGGCCGGGAAGATACCATGCGCTTCGAAATGCGCGGCGAGTTGGATCGCGATCGCCTTGGCCATCAGGACCGGGACAGCATTGCCGACTTGTTCGTATTGCGAGACGCGCGGTCCGAGGAACCTATAGGTGTCGGGAAAAGACTGAAGCCTAGCCGCTTCCCTAACGGTCAGCGAGCGGTCCTGATCGGGAAGAAACACAGCTCCCCAATGCGGGTCGCATTTTGTCATTACCGTGCCCGAAAGGCCGTCTTTGCGCAGCCGCCCGTAGCGTTTGGTGTGGTCGGACTTTCGCGCCCGCTGCATTCCGGCGGGGAGTAGCGCGGTCGGGATATCGCGCCAAGATCCGCCGGGTTTCACGTGCTTCATGCGCTCGGAATTTTGTTTCGAAAGTTTGGCGGCGAAATGATTGAAGGTGATCCCCTCGGGATTTCGCATCCTCGACGCATAGGGATTATTCGAATCGGACGTGTATCCCACAACTTCCGCGCCCTCGCCCAATTGCAGCCTCGGTAGATCGCCGATGGCATCCCCCACGGAAACGAACGGCGAGAGAAGCAATCGGTCGATTTCCGAAACCCGCAATGTCATCGTGCTACCGCCACGAAAGTTCGCCTTGCCGGTGGCATGGTGCGCGGGGGCGGGCGGTTGGACCGTGGAATAACGCGAGCCAAGCAGGATGAGCCGCCAACGTTCTTGCGGTACGCCGTAGTGCGCGGCGAAGAGAATGGATTCGGAGACGTAATACCCAAGACTTGCGAATTCGTTCACGATCTGGCGGTAAACCTTCCCGTCGCCAATCGAGAGCAATCCGGGCACGTTCTCGAACAGGAATGTCTTGGGCTCGAACTCGCGGATGAACCTCACGTAATCCCTGAATAGTTTGTTCCTTGGGTCATCGAGAAATCGTTCCGGTGCATTAATCGAGAACCCCTGGCACGGGGGACCGCCCACGAGCACATCGACCGCGCCTTTCGCGAGCCCCAGGCTCTTTCGCACCTTGGATGGGTCAATGCCCTCGACGCCACGGCAATCGGCCCATGCCTCCGGGTGATTGTGGGAGAAGGTGTCGATCGCCTCGCGCATGCAATCGTTTCCATAAAGGCATCGATAACCCGCCTGGCGAAATCCTTCGGTGATTCCCCCCGCCCCGCAAAACAGATCAACCGTGGTGAACGGCGGCGTCGACGCGCCCTCATCGCGCTTCTCGTTTGAGGGTAACGAAATTAGCCGCAGCCGCGCCCCACCTCGCTTCATTTCGCGCTCCTTTATCCACGATAAAAAACGGCCACATTGTGCCCGACTCCGAGACGCGCCGTTGAGTCTCGATGATCAAGACAAACCGGGGCGATCGCTTTTAGATCGCCCCGGAGATTGAGTCAAGTCTACACCGACCCCGCTCCCCGGGTCCTATTCCCCCGCGCCGCCGGTGGATGCGGAATCGAGGGTGGGGGGCGTCGGGGTAATGTTCAGCCGTTCGTCGGCGAGGATGTAGCCGGCCCAGACGTGGGACATTTCCTCGTCGGTGGCTTCACCCCAGCGAATGTCTCGGGGCGGGCTGAAGGGGTTACGGGGATTCTCGGGCGAGTTGTCGTGGTGGGCGACCATGTGAATCTGGGTGCCCTTGGGCAGCGTCAACGGTTCCTTGAATTCGTAGACGGTCTGCCAGGCGAAGTCGTAGCGCATCACGCTGAGGAGCTGTTCGTTGCGGCCGTCGGGATAGGTCACGTCGACTTTCATGTCCTTGCCGATGTAGTGCATGTGCGGCATGAGGCTGCCCAGGAGGATGTCCGCCGGGACGGTGTAGTTCGCCTCGGAAGCATAATTGCCGTCGCCAGCCTTGATGTTGAGTTGCCACGCGCCGACCACCATGATGCGGCCAATCGCTTGGATTGGTTTCTCGGCGAAATGAATTCCCATGCGCGAGCGGTCGACCTGATCTTCGCCGGTCGCGTTGTGATAGTGGACCTGGAAGACCACGTCGGCGTTTCCGGGCAGCACCTTCGCGACGCCGTCGTCCATCATGTTGGGCTGTTCGCCGGGGGCCCAACCGCCGAGGAGCAGATCGAAGCGCAGGGTGCTTTGGTCGCCGCTCATGCCGCAGACGTAGCCGGGCTCGGGCGTGGCGGCGTCTTTCTCTCTCGCCTTTCCCGAGGGATCCGCGTAGGCCATGATGTGGTGAACGACCTTGCGGTTGCCGCCTTGGTATTCGACGCCGTTGATCCACGTGTCCTCCGTGAGGCCGGACTCGAGGCAATAGCAGCGATACTCGTCGTTCACTTCCTTGCCGACGAGATAGTCCGATTGCGGCGCGAGCACGAGATCGGGTGTGCCCGCACGCCAGCCCTCGGGATCCTCGGCGCGAAGCGGCGGCATGTCGGCGGGATTGCCTTCGGGAGTTCCTTGGTCGATCCATGCCACGACCGTGGCGATTTCCGCGTCGGTCAAGGTGGTGTCGTTGGCGAATTCGTATTTACCCTTGTCCGCGTGGAACGGGGGCATCACGCGCTCGGAGACATTTTTCCGGATTGACTTCGCCCACGGGCGCGCCTGATCGTAGGTCTGGAGCGACATCGGCGCGATGTCGCCCTGACGATGACACTCGACGCAACTGGCTTGGAAGATCGGGGCGACGTCCTTGCTGAACGTCACCTTCCCGGCAACCTCGCCGTTGTTGTTTGCAAAGGCGGAGGTGGCAAACGCCATCCCCAGCCCTGCAAGCAGAAGACCGCGATTTCGCATCATGACGAGAGACTCCCTGTGAAGATTGACGACCTACCCGAGTGCCCCATGAGTCTAGACGAGTCCACCTGAATCCGTCAATGGAAATTGGGGCTCCAGAATCCGCACGTAGGGAACGAAGCGGGACGCATCGTCTACAATTTCGCGCAATGTAGACGATGCGTCCCGCTTCGTTCTTGGATCGATCAGGTGTCAAGAGAATCGCGATGAATGCTCCGAAACCCTAAATCACGCAATTGACCGCTATTATTGACCTATTAATGTCTTGTCGCCGGACCAAAACGCCTTACGTGCGGATTCTGAGGGCTTGAACCGCGTTGCCGGAAGGGAACAAATCGGTTGGTAGGGGTGTTTTAGATTTGTTCAGGCCACTAATCATTTGATACTATCGATTACACAACATCAAACGGTTAAACCGGTTACAAGGGTTCCGTCATCGTGATCGTCAAAGAACTTCGCCAACCAGGCGTCATTCTCATCTGCACCGACAAGGACTGCCGAAAGGACGGGTGCAAGCAGCTCCAGTGCGATATCCGGGCGTGTATTCGCAACGCGGGGCTCAAGGGATCGGTGCGCATCCAGAAGACGAAGTGTCTCGGGCCCTGCGGCAAGGGGCCGAATGCGATGGTGTATCCGGGGGCAACGCTCTTCACGCGGATCGGTGCGGATGACGTCGCGGCGATTGTGGAAGCGGCGGCGGTGGGCGCGCGGTAGTAAGTCTTCGGCCAGATAGCCGTGAAACCCGAGGGGGCTCGGGGATAGTCCAGACTATGGTGCATCACCTACGGTCCGGGGACTCGAATCCAATGAAAAACCTCTTCATGCTTGCTGTCGCATTGGTTGTGATGACCCTTGCTCCGGCGTATTCGGAGCCGATTGTCTCGGGGGAAATTGGCCAGAAGGTGGACTCCGTATTGTCGGCGGAAGTCGGCGCCAACGTGTCGGGGATCGTTTTCGTCGCGAAGGGCGACGAGATTCTGATCTTGAAGGGCTATGGCCTGGCGGACCACGAAGCCAAGATTCCTGCTACCCCGGACACCGTGTTCGACATCGGCTCAATCACGAAGCAGTTTACAGCCTCGGGAATCCTGCGCCTTGAGATGGAAGGAAAACTGGCTGTAACCGATCCCATCACGAAATATTTCGACGGGGTCCCCCCGGACAAACAGGCGATCACCTTGCACCATTTGCTCACACACACGGCGGGGCTTACGGACATTCTCGGGGGCGACTATGCCCCGATGGAACGGGACGATTTGGTGAAGCAGGCCATGACCAAGGAACTGATTCACGGCGTCGGGGAGAAATACGAGTACTCGAATTTGGGATACAGCCTGTTGGCGGCGATCTTGGAGAAGGCCTCGGGCAAGGGCTACGAGCAGTATCTGCACGATACATTCTTTGGGCCGTTGGGGATGACGAAGACGGGGTATGTCCTACCGAAATTCACGCCGGACGAAGTCGCCACGGGGTATACGAAAGACACGCGCTGGGGCAAGCCGACGGAGAAGGTCTGGGCGCCGGACGGCCCCTACTGGAACCTCCGGGGCAACGGCGGCATTCTCTCGACCGTGGGCGATATGTACATCTGGCACCGGGCCTTGTTGTCCGACAAAGTGTTGTCGGACGCCGCACGAGAGAAGATGTTCGCGCCGCACGCGGACGAAGGCGGGGGGAGGTCATTTTACGGGTATGGCTTCATGTCGGCGACGACGGCGCGGGGCACCAAGCTCATCGCGCACAATGGCGGCAACAATTATTTCTTCGCCGATTTTCGGCGCTATGTAGACGACGGCATTGTCATCATCGAGATGACCAACAACAACCGCACCTTCACGCCGAAGGTCCGCAACGGCATTCTCGTTGCGGTATTCGGGCCTCCACCCGCGACGCCATAGCGAGTGGTCTGCTACCGGTGTTTTATGAAACCGATGAATTGAACCCCGTGGATTTCTGTGCTATAGTCCGGGCCTTCCTTTCGGGAAGGCCCCGCGCGGGGGCGTAGTTCAGTTGGTTAGAACGCTTGCCTGTCACGCAAGAGGTCGCCGGTTCGAGTCCGGTCGTCCCCGCCATTTTTCTCCGAAACGTACGGCCGGTGACCCACGGGTTGCCGGTCGTTTTTCGTTCCCCGCCATCATCGCGGGAAGATCAGGGTCTGCGCCCGAAGGGCCCCAGGAAAAACTGGATCGCGCCATCTCGAATCTTGGCCTTGACATCGTCCATGCCCGCGTTCGCGTGCGGAAACGGGACTTCGGGCACCGGTTTCCCGAGCCAGGCGCAGAGCGGTCGCCATCCCTGCTTCACGTCGTAGACAAGCAGGCGATCGGCGGGAACGGCGCCCTTCACCTCGGCATTGTGCGCCTCGTAGCGCCGGATGTACGCCTCCTTCTCCAGCGGCCCCCCGAACACATACTGTTGGAGTTTCCGCGTCATCGCATAAAACCGGCGCATCGGCGGGATGAAGAAAAAATAGCGCGTGGTCGCCGAGGTCCTCATCAGCGCCGAGAAACTCTTCCACCATCCTTCCGCATCGCGAACGCTCAGGAGCACCCTCGCATCCGGATAGGCCTCCATGAGCTCGCGGTAAAACGAACACGCCGGGAAGTCCACCGTGGCCGTAAACCCCTCGAACAGCGTGTCCCAGGGCATTCCTTGCTTGCCCGAGAATTTGTCGTCCCAGTGTTGGATGTGGCCCCCGGCATGACGCTTCGCCACTTCCTCCATGTGATAGCAAGGATAACCGAGGATCTCCAACGCCTGCTTGAGCGAGGTCGTCCCCGTGCGCCCATATCCGGCGCCGATGATTTCCAACGAATGCATGTCGATCTTCCCGTGTCGAGTTCTTGTGCCGTCGGCGCGAGGGCCCCTCGTTACTGCTCTGTGGCCGTTTCTTTCGTATCGAGCTCGCTGGTCGCCATCAGGTTGAGCTCGCGAAGGTAGAGGACAAACGAGTCGTCGTCCCATCGGGCCGCTCCCCGATACCGCAAGACAACTTTGCCCTGCGGCGAGATGACGAAGGTGAAGGGAACCGCGTTGACCCGGTATATCTCCGGAATCGCGTCCTTGTCGGGATACGTGTAAACGGGAAACGACACCCCCTTTTCGTCGAGGATTTCCTGCATGTTGTCCTTCTGGCGGGTCGACACCCCCACGAACGCCACGTTCTCGTCCCTCATCTTGTCGGACAAAATTTGCAAATAGGGCAACTCGGCCAGGCAGTTCGCACAATCGGGATTCCAAATCGTCATCACGGTCGTGATGCCCCGGAATTGTTCGAGCGATGCTTCCGAGCCGTCCAGGCCAGTCAACTTCCATTCGAAATCCGCGTCCGCCGTCGGCAAAATGGGCGGTTCGAGATTCTCCTCGACTTTCCCCTGGGCATATCGGTTGAGTGCGGGCATTACCGCCGCGAAAAGCACGATCATGAAGGCGATCCCCGCGACGAACCCGCCCGAAAAAATCGCCACCGACTTAAGACGCATACATGACCTTCCTGTGCCCGCATTGGGCCTGTTCAACCAAACCAGTAATGGGCTACGGCTCCGTATCGGAGGAAGGGGCACCCTCCGAAATTTCCCGGAGCCGTTGGGCAAAATCGGCCTCGCGTCCGCGAGACGCCGGCCTGTAGTAGGTCCCTCGTTTCACGCCATAATTCTGCGCGACATATCCATCGGGGTAGTCGTGCGCATACGCGTAGCCCTCGCCGCGGCCGAGCCGCTTTGCGCCCTTGTAGCTGCTGTCTTGGAGATGGCTTGGGACGGCGAGGGTTTCCTTTTCGCGCACGTCGCGCAGGGCATCGTTGATGGCGACATAGGCCGCGTTGCTTTTCGGGGCGCAGGCGACGTACGTCGCGGCCTGCGACAGGATGATGCGCGCCTCGGGCAGCCCAATGAACTCGCAGGCTTGCCACGCGCTGGTCGCCAACACCAACGCCATCGGATCCGCGTTGCCCACGTCCTCCGCGGCGGCGATGCAGATGCGACGCGCGATGAAGCGGGCGTCTTCCCCGGCCTCGAGCATCCGGGCCATCCAGTAGATCGCCGAGTCCGGATCGGTCCCGCGCATGCTCTTGATGAACGCCGACGCGGCATCGTAGTGATCGTCGCCCGTCCCATCGTAGTGGAGCATCTTGCGTTGGATCGATTCCTGGGCCACCTCGAGCGTGATTCGAATCGCGCCTTCCGCCGGCGGGGTGGTGAGCGCCGCGATATCGAGCGCGTTGAGCGCGCGCCGCGCGTCGCCCTCGGCATACAAGGCGATATGCTCCAAGGCGCCGCGTTCGGCCGTCACGGCGGCTTGCCCCAAGCCGCCCTCCGGATGGGCCAGCGCCCTCTCCATGAGGGCCACCAGATGCGACGCCTCGAGCCGGCGGAACTCGAATACCTGCGACCGCGACAGCAGCGGGGCGACGACGGAGAAGAAGGGGTTTTCCGTGGTCGCCCCGATGAGGATGACGGTCCCATTCTCGACGTCCGGCAATAGCGCGTCCTGTTGCGCCCGGTTGAATCGGTGAATTTCATCGACGAACAAAATCGTGCGGCGCTGCTCGTGGATGCGGCGTTGCTTTGCCGAGCCGATGATCTCGCGCAATTCCTTCACCCCGGAGGCGACGGCGTTCACGTTGTCGAACGCCGCCTTGGTTCGCATCGCGATGATGCGCGCGAGCGCGGTTTTGCCGGATCCCGGGGGGCCGTAGAGAATGAGAGACGTAATGCGGTCGGCCTCGATGGCCCGCCGGAGAATCCGCCCGGGCCCGAGAATGGCATCCTGCCCGAGCAACTCATCGAGCGAACGGGGGGCCACCCGCCGGGCCAAGGGGGCCTCGCGCCGCATGCGTTCGGCCGCCGCCTGCTCGAATAAATCTTCCGCCATGAAGAGTGTGGCTCCTTGGGGGGCATCGTACTGGAGTCGGGCGCGCAGGCACAACTGCCGGCAGGGATTTGGTGTAGAATAGGCGTGGTCGACAAGGGGGGCCGCCGCAGAATTCCCCAAGGCCATACAACGAGAGAAGCTCCCAATGCCGAAAAAGAAGGACAACCGGATCCAGTGGGCCATCCTGATTGCGCTTCTTGCGATCTTGGGCGCGGTAATCACTTGGAATCTGCTCCACAGCTCTGGCGCGTCCGGCCATCGAATCCCGATCATCGATGAGGTCTTGCGCCGGAAAGGCGCGCGCTCGTAACGAGCCCTTCGCGAATCCCCCGACTTCGCGCCGAGACCGGTGCCTGGGCCTAGCGGCCCCGTTCTCTCGCGAAGGAAACTCTTGACATAATCGCCGTTTTGTCGTATAATTAGATCGGGAAAACGGTTGACGCCCGTCCGGCAAGCTGCGGAATTGTCGGACGCACGTCTCGCTGGCTGCTCCTGAGAACCATAGGAGCCGCCTCTGACGATGGTGGGCGCACGCTGCTCACCACTGCGGGTGAAATTCATGCCGAAAATCAATGTGTCCAGTCGCCACTCGATCCGATCGGGCCACGGTGTGGCCGAAATCGCTGCCTCGCTGACGCACGGGGCCAAAGTGAAGCGGGGGCAGTTGAGCGCTGTCCAACAGGGACGCTACGGCACGGGGCCGGCGCCATACGGGTATCGGCGCGGCAACGACGAGGAGCGGCCGTTGATGATAGACGACCGCGAGGCCGAGGTGGTTCGCACGATATTCCGGGAATATCTCCGTACGCGCAGCACGGGCAAAGTCGTCGAGTATCTTCACGGCAAGGGGGTTTTCACGCGGAAGGGCAACAAGTGGTCCCGGCAAGCGATCGCCATCATCCTGAGCAACCGGACATACCGCGGGCGGG
This sequence comes from Candidatus Hydrogenedentota bacterium, assembly GCA_947486375.1. Taxonomy (GTDB): domain Bacteria; phylum Hydrogenedentota; class Hydrogenedentia; order Hydrogenedentales; genus CANKTP01. Next base: position 15,420 of record CANKTP010000067.1, read on the forward strand.
TGAGCTACGGCGAGATCGAGACGCAGGGTAGCCACAATCCGATTATCGAGCCCGCATTATTCTATAAGGCCAACGCGCTTCGCGAGCGGAAGCGCCGCGTGGGAAGCGAGCACTATTTCATCGACGCCGCCATTTCCTAGTCCCGTGGGAATTACCTGGAGATTGTCGAGGCATGAGAATCGCGTTCATTGGGCAGCAGGCATTCGGCGAAAGCGTGCTGAACGCATTGACACAACGAGGCCATGAAGTCGTCGCGGCGTTTTGTCCGCCGGAAAAACCGGGCCGGCCGCACGACCCCGTGAAGACCGCGGCCCATAGTCTCGGCATCCCATTGCACCAACTTCCCCGGCTCCGGGACGCATCGGCGATCGAGGCGTTTGCCTCGGTCCGCGCCGACCTGTGTGTGATGGCCTTTGTCACGGACATCGTCCCCGTCGAAATTCTTCTCAATCCCCCGATGGGGACCATCCAGTATCACCCGTCCTTGCTTCCGAAGCATCGCGGCCCGAGCAGCATCAATTGGCCCATCATCAAGGGGGAGACGAAGACCGGATTCTCGATATTCTGGCCGGATGCCGGGTTGGACACGGGTCCCATTCTTCTCCAAAAGGAAATCGAGATTTCGCCGGACGATACCCTGGGCACGGTCTATTTCCAGAAACTGTTCCCGATGGGGGTCAGCGCGATGGTGGAGGCGGTGGAGATGGTCCGCGATGGGAACGCCCCGCGTATCGCGCAAGACGAATCGCAGGCCACCTATGAAGGCTGGGTGAAAGAGAAGGAATCGCTGATCGATTGGTCCCAGTCACTCGATACGGTGCATAACCTGGTTCGCGGATGCGACCCGAATCCGGGCGCGCATAGTCTTTTTCGCGGCGAACCGGTCCACCTGTTCGGCGTCAGCCGGGAGCCGGGAGCCGGCAAGGACACGGGCGGCAAAGTCGCCGCCATCGCGGACGACGGGGTGCGGGTGTGGGCGGGCGATGGGCTCCTTCGCGTGTCCAGGGTCCGCCAAGGCCCGGGGGGCAAAATGAATGCGGCCGAATGGGCCGCGGCCAACGGGGTCATGCCGGGCGAACAATTCGGAAATTAGCTAACTGGCGCGGCGATTTCCGGAAAAAACGAACTCCGGACAGCCATGCGCCACTACGCCCGATCGGCGGGTTCCGTGGCACGGTCTTCGACGCTCTCGGCAGGAGAAACTGGCGGAGTCGAATCGGCCGGGGCCGCTTCCGGTTCCGCCGGGCGCGATCCGTGGGAATCGTAGCGAAACGTCCCGTCGATGCCGTATTCGGGCTCTGGGTTTGGCGTCCCCGCCTCCTCGGCCTCCTTGACATCGTCCTTATTTTCCTTGTCATCGCGGGTCAGCGAGTCAATATATTTCTCGGGATCGATCTTCCGCAACTTGGCCAACTCGGTCTGGATCGGTTTTATTTCCTTGCCGACCTCGCGCTGGATGTCGGACATGTAGCCCCGGAAATCCTTCACGAAGCGCGCGGCGATCTTCGCGAACTCGGGGAACTTTTCCGGGCCGAGGACGACGAGGCCCACTGCGGCGATGATCAACAGCTCGCTGAATCCTACGCCTCCGAACATGATGCGATACCGCCTTTCGTTCGATTGATCCGGCCCGTCACGGCGTGGTTACCTCCGTCGGGGCCTTGCGCCGCCGCACCACGATGGTGGAGAGGACGATGCTAATCTCGTAAAGCACATATAGGGGGATTGCCATGATAATCATGGTGAACGGATCGGGAGGCGTCAGGATCATCGCGATGACCAAGATAACCACCACCGCGACCCTTCTGTACTTCTTCAAAGTCGCTGGGCTCAACAGGTCGAGCCAAACCAGCACAAGCACGGCCATGGGACATTGAAACCCGATGGCAAATGCGAGGATGCCCTTGAATATCAAATCGAGCGTGTCGCTCAAGCGCAATTGCGCCTCGGCAAAATCCGGCGTGAACGCCATCATGTAGGGCAGCACAAACGGAAAGACGATATAGTAGGCCATCGATGCGCCGAAAACCGCCAGGACCGAACACCCGGCGATGAGGGTCTGGACGACGCGCTTTTCTTTCGATGTCAGACCCGGGAAGATGAAACCGCAGATGTGATAGAGCACATAGGGAGCGGCCAATAGGAGCCCTCCATAGGCCCCGAATTTCAGCTTGACGAAGATGGTCTCGAGGGGCGTCAGGGTGACCCACTTGACCACGGCCTTGGGCACCGCACCCGCCTCCGGTCCCATTCCGGTCATATTCATCAGCCACATGACCAACGCATTCTCGACCCGTAGCGGCCTGGTCATCTGCTCCAATATCCAATTGGAGAAATAATAGGACACGACAAAACCAACCATAACCACCGCCCCCGAACGAACCAGCCGGGTGCGGAGCTCGGTAAGATGCTCGGTAAAGGTCATGCGTCCTTCGACGTTACTTTTTTGCTCGGGAATCGAGGGGCCGGGCAGGGCATCCATTGGCGGTCATACCTGTTAACGTGGGATTGGGAAGAGGGGGCCTACCATCGTGGGCGGGCCATCGCCCCCCGCAAACGCGCTGATTGTAGCAAACGGGGCGGCGAAATAACACGGGGACGGGCTAAAACAGAGACTGTTGTTCCCCGGGAGTCTCCGGCTCGCCGGGAACGGGCAGGGCGTGCGGAATGCGCGCGGGGCTGGCCGGGATCGGACGCGCGGGCACGGGGGAGGACTCGAAGAGCGCGGAGAAACCGGACCCCGAACCGGATTCGACCCATTGTTTCAATGTCTTGCCCGGCTTAAACGAGACGATGCGTTTTTGCATGATGGGGACTTCTTCGCCCGTCCGGGGATTTCGCCCCGTCCGGGCGTCGCGCGACTTGACCTCGAAGACGCCGAAATTGCGTACTTCCAGGCGATCCCCCTTGGCGAGCGTGTCCACGATGGTGTCCAAGGCGGATTGGACAACCGACGACACTTCGTTTTGGGTGTAGCCGAGTCGCGTGGCGACGTCGATCACGAGTTCCCGTTTTGTCAATGATGATGTCCCTTACCCCACTCGCACGGCGCGGTCGTAACGGTCGAGAAGCCGCTGCGGCCCGGCCTACTTCGTCAAATCCGCAATCGCATCCCTATACATGTCGCCGACCGGGGTGAAGAAAAATAGTATCGCGCCCACGGCGACCACCAACACGATGATTCCGACGACTTTCAGGGATTTTCCGTCTCCGCCGGATTTGACTGGCCCTGTCCCGGCCAAAGTGGGCAGGAATATTTTTTCGCCGCCCTCGGCGCGGGCCTTTTTGTCCTCGATGGCCCCGAGGGTCTCGTTGATTGAGATAAAGGCGCGGTGCCACTCGGCCTGCATCTTCTTGACGGCGATTTCGGACTGGTTGTAGATGGACTCGAGGTTGGTTGCGCTCGATACGATGTTCATCGTGTTGCCGTCGATCTTGTAGTCCATCGCGAGCACTTCCCTGAGGACATTGTGTTCGCGCGCGAGCTTGCTCTTGATCTTGAGGAACTGGTTCTCGAGCTGCGCCTTGTTGACGCCGGGGCTTGGATAAGCGCTCAACACTTGGTTGAACAACAGCCAGTCGTTCATGAACTCCCGGCACATATTTACGCGGCGATCCATTTCCGCCACAATCTTCAGTTGTTTCTTGTTGAGTTTTGCCAAGGGAATTCAGCGCTCCTAGCCGTTAAAGGCCGAAAATGGCCGGTTGCGAATTTAGCATATGGCCCCCATAATGTCAACCAATCAATTTGGCATAAATAACCTGTTCGTCTAAGGTTATGGCGGGCAATTCGCGGTTAATTCGGGGACGGGCTACGAATTACGCCAAACCAATTTCCGGAGCGTCGCCATGTCCGCAGGCGTATTTCGTAGCCCGTCCCCGAATTAACCTACACGGTCAGGAAATTCCGGATGATCTGTTTTCCGCAATCGGTGAGAATGCTCTCGGGATGGAATTGGACCCCGAAGACCGGAAACTCCCGGTGGGCGACGGCCATGATCACGCCGTCCATTGTCTCGGCGGTAATCTCGAGGACAGGGGGACAGGTGTCGCGCTTGATGACGAGGGAATGATAGCGCGTCGCCCGGAAGGGATTCTCGACGCCCTCGAACATGCGGTGGCCCGTGTGCCCGATTTGGCTCACCTTGCCGTGCATGATGGTATCCGCACGGACGATGTCGCCACCGTAGACGGCACCGATGCTTTGGTGGCCGAGACAGACGCCGAGGATGGGGATTGTCGAGCCCAACTCGGCGATGGTCTCCTTCGAAATTCCCGCCTCGTTCGGCGTACACGGCCCCGGCGAGACGACGATGCGGCTGGGTTTTAGGTCGCGCAGGGCCGCGACGGAAATTTCGTCGTTCCGGAACACCCGGATGTCCTTTTCGGTTTCGCCGATGTATTGAACCAAGTTGTAGGTGAACGAATCGTAGTTGTCGATAATCGCGATCATGACTCGAGACCTTTCTCCGCAAACTCGACGGCCTTGAACATCACGGCAGCCTTGTTGACGCTCTCCTCGAATTCCTTCTCGGGGTCGCTGTCGTAGACGATACCGGCGCCCGCCTGGAGGTAGGCCACGCCGTCCTTCAGCACGATCGTCCGGATGATAATGCAGGTGTCCATGTCTCCCGAGAAACTAATGTACCCGCACCCGCCGGCATAGGGGCCCCGGCGCACCGGCTCGAGCTCGTCGATGATTTCCATCGCCCGAATCTTCGGCGCGCCGCTGACCGTGCCCATCGGAAAGGTCGCTTTCAGCGCGTCGAAGGCGTCCGCCGTATCCTGCAATTCGCCCTCGACCTGGCTGACGATGTGGATGACGTGCGAGTAGCGCTCGATGGTCATCAGGCGAGTGGGCCGCACCGTGCCGGGCTTGCTGACGCGCCCGATGTCGTTCCGCCCGAGGTCGACGAGCATGATGTGTTCGGCCGTCTCTTTTTCGTCGGCCAGGAGGTCCTTCTCGAGGGCGAGGTCCTCGGCCTCATTCGCGCCCCTGGGGCGAGTTCCCGCGATCGGGCGCACCATGGCGCGACGTCCTTGGAGCTGCGTCATGACCTCGGGACTCGATCCCACGAGATCGAACTCGGGGAACTGGATCAGGGTCATGTACGGGGAAGGATTGATGCAACGAAGCGCGCGGTAGAGATGAATCGGGGCCACGGAGACTTTGCGCTCGAAGCGTTGCGACAGGACCACTTGGAAGATGTCGCCGGCACGAATGTATTCCTTCGCCTTCCGGACCGCGTCGCAATACCCAACTTTCGTAAAACTCGATGTCGTTTCCGCGCCCGATGGCACGGCAGCCGGGGCTTCGTAGATGGAATCCAAGGGCCGCTTCAAGGACGCATGCAGTTCATCGATTTTCCGAATCGCCTCCTTGTACGACGTTTCGGGATCGCCGCCGACGTGGGCATTCGACACGATGAGCAGTTTGTTGCGTGCATGGTCGAA
>CANKTP010000068.1 GCA_947486375.1 Candidatus Hydrogenedentota bacterium
CGCGAAGCCTGGTAGTCGATCGGGGCGTAGTGAAGGTTGGCCCAATCGTGCGGCTCCTCCATCGTCAGCCAATGGCGATAGGCCTTCAGCCGCCATTCGAGCAACCACTCGGGTTCCTCTTTCTTGGCGGAGATCAGCCGGACGACATCTTCGTTCAGGCCCGGCGGAATGGTCTCCGCCTCGATGTCGGATTCCCAGCCGTACTTATACTCGCGGTTGGCCATCTCTTCCGCGCGCTGGTTGCTCTGCTCGACACGGCTACCGGTGTATGTGGAATCGAGAATCTCGCTGGAACTCATCTAGGTCCGCCTGTATACCCGGCGTTGAGGACGCCGAAATGCATTGGGTGAGATATGACCGAAAACGGCAAACCATCGCAACCCATTGCCGCCGTTGATCATGTGAGGCAACAGCCGTGTCAAGCCTATTATTCCCGGGGACTTGATGGGGATTGGCGAGACCCGCCGCGAAGCCGAAATTATAGCCGCCTCCATGGCACGTATCAAATAGCCGCCATAAATTTGGCGCGCGTTGCTTCATTTCGAAACAAAAATTGGGCGATGGGTATCGAGACACCCATCGCCCGCATCAATCGCAAATCAGGTTATACTTGGCTCTGGTAGGTGATGACCCACTTGCCGTCGCGCTTGGCCATCTCGAACCCGAGCGTCAGGATGCCGAAAGACCCCTCGATTTCGATGTTCTCGACCTTGCCCTTGTCTCCATCGATTGCGATTGAGAGCGAGTCAAGGTTGGCCGCGATTCCGTCAAGGAATCCCTGCGCCTTCGCATCGGCCAGGAAGGTCGTCATCGCGGCCTTGTCCATCCCTTGGTCCGACGTGAAGTCGTCGGCGTAAAACCCGACCATCTTGTCCACGTCGCCCGCCGTAAGCGCGGCGAGCACCTGTTCGAGCACCGCGAAGGCCGGCTTGGCTTCCTCGGAGATCACGAGGGGCTTTTTCGGCGCGGCCGGTTCCACGGTGACCTTCGCCATCATCTTTTCCCAGTGCAGCCACGCCGTGGCCTGCGTGTCGGTCATGTCGTCGAAGCCGTACATCAGGCGTTCGCGCATCGGGGCCTCTTCCGGCGTCACGGTCAGGCGCACGGTCTTCTCCGCGTCGCCCAACTGGGCCGGGCTGGTCGTGTCCTCGGTGAAGATCAATGTCCAGTCCTTTTCCGTCGGGAGAATGAAAAACCCGTACTTGCCGGCCTTGAGTTCGGTCCCGTTGATCTTGACGCCCGTCTCGAATTCCCACGTCGTGCGGGCATTCGCGCCGGCGCGCCACACTTCATTATAGGGCACCAGTTCGCCCCAAACCTTGCGGTCCTTGACCCCGGGCCGCGAGTAGGCGATTGTCACGTCGCTCGTGCCGATGGTCTGCGTGACCGAGGCGCCGGGGCTCGGCGCCGGGGTCGAGTCATCCTGCGCCATGGCCGGGGACGCGATCGCGGCGAAGCTCACCGCCGCACCCAATATAAGCTTGCCCAAATTGATTGTCGTCTTGCTCATGATACGTCGCTCCTCGTTCCTATTCGATGCAGCTCGCGGCGCACACAACGTCCGCCACGGCCAGACACGGTATCACACGGCGGCGAAAAAACGAATCGCCACCGCGCCCGTACCTACCTAAAGACTCGCCCAATTGAGGTCGTTCCCCGGGAACTGTACACTGATTTCGCTTCATAGACATTCCGTGGACAAGTGCGCCCAGCGAGATTGGCATGGGTACGCAGGAGACCGTCATGACTGAAATGCGCAATTTGTTGATGTTGGCACTTCTAACCGCATCCATACTCTCTTCGGGGGCGTACGCTGCGGATTGGGATCCCGCCCCGGATCCCGCCAGCGATGGCGCCGGAGACAAGACCCGGACGCCCATTGTATTCGTCCACGGCCAAAGCGGCGCGGGCGATCAGTTCGAGCGCCAGTGGATGCATTTCACCAGCAACGGATATCCGGCGAATTGGGTGGTTCCCTTCGACTACAGCACCGCCGTGTGGGATCGGGGACCGGGAGGCGCCCGGGCGCCGCAACCCGTGGGGCCGTACACCACGTCGACCACCGCCGATCTCGACAAGTTCGTCGATGCGGTACGCGCTCGCACGGGCTTCGACAAGATCAACCTCGCCGGACACTCTCGCGGCACCTCCGAGTCGGCGGCCTACCTGAGCGATCCCGCGCGGGCTGCCAAAATCGCCCACTATGCGAGCATCGGCGGGGGTAACGCCTCGAACCCGAACGGCGTGCCTTCCATTTCGATCAGCGGCATGGGCGATTTCCGGCCCGGCCCCGGGGCAAGCGACGGCGGCAAGGTCGGATGGGTGCCGGCCTACATGGACCACGTGATGACCTGCACCAGCGACGAAAGCTTCTGGGAAGTGTTTACGTTTTTCAACGACGGCGAAAAGCCGCGCACGCTTCGCATGACCCCGGAGGAGCGGCCGCAGGTGGGCGGATACGTGAAGAGCTACATACACAACAAACCGCTCGGGGATGCCTCCGTCGAAGTGTGGGAAGTCGATCCCGCGACGGGAATACACGCCGCGAAAGCGCCCCTTGCGACACTCGATGTCGATGCCCTTGGCCAATGGGGACCGTTCAGCGCGAAGCCGGGCCAGACCTACGAGTTTGTCGTCAACGGTACCGCGGCCAAGCGTCCACCCCGCTTCTTCCGGACGCCGTTCATCCACTCGGATCGGATGGTCTACTTTCGAATCGCCGCGGCCGCCGAGGGCTACGAGTCCTCGCCCTTCGACAAGGCCCCACAAATACTATCCGATAAGAGTCCAGTCTTCGTCGTTCGCCACCAAAATGGGGCGCTGCTCCCCGGCGTGATGAGCCTGACGATCGACGGCACCGAACTCATCGTCGACCCGATCATCGAAACCACGAAGGAACCGCGCCAAAACGCGAAGGTGGCTATCTATCTGGCCGATGGAAACGCCGACGGCAAGTCGAACCTGACGACGCTCGAGGGGTTCGCGGGCATGTTCGTGAGTAGCGCCGACCTGTTTATCGCCGCGAATCCCGCGAAAACCGTCCAGTTCAAGCTCAACGACAACGTCATCAACGTCCCCGCGCTTCCCGCGTCCGAGGCCGGCCCGATCAGCGTCGTCTTCGAGGACTTCAACTAGGCAGGCGCGCTAAAACGGCGGCTCGATCAACCCGTAAGTATCGGCGTGCAGCTTGTAGATTACGTTGACTTGGTGGGTATCCGCGTTCGAAAACACCAAGAACGTGTCGTCTTGGAGCTGCAACTGGAGGGCCGCCTCGTCCACGCTCAGCGGCTTCATCGAGAATTTCTCGCGTAGCACAATCCGGTGAACGTGCGGTTCCGAAACGGGTTCCGTCTCGACCTCTCCCTCGGCCCCCGGAAAGTCGATGACCTGGTGCATATAATCCCGCAGCTCGCGCGAAGTCCGCGGCTGGTGGCGCATGATCCGGTCCTTGAACTTCTTGACCTGGCGCTCAAGCTTGTGAACGGCAGCGTCGATGCTCGTGTACAGGTCCCCCGAGGCTTCCTTGGCGTTTATCCGAAGGCCGTTGGCGTGGAGATTAAACTCCGCGAGGTGCCGGTGTTTCTCGACGCTGAGGATTACGTCCACGTCGATGACCTTGTCGAAATGATGTCGGACTTTCTGCAGCCCGGAACTGACATGATCGCGCATGGCGTCGGTCAATTCCATGTGCCGGGCGGTTACCGTCACGTTCATTGTCGCCTCCTCGATCTGCCTAGATGCCCACGCGAAACAATGTGCGTCCAGCATAGCATCGGTTCAAAATCCAATCAACCTCGGGTTCTCCCTGGTTAAACTCGATAGAAATGTCCCCTACGCCTGGGCGAGTTATCCACATTTCCACCGCCCGTGAGCGAGTCCCTGACCATGGCTCCAGTAGTAGGGGCGGTGGTCATGTGGGTAACTCGCGGCACTGGTTCAAGGCCCTTCTTCTGCTGGGATGTCCGCACGCATTGAGGACGCATCCGTGCCGCCATGGACTTCTGGCCTTGCCTCGCCCCGACGCTTTTGTTGGAGTGGGGGGTGACTTGGTTCGTGGCGCCTTTGGGACGAGTATGGCTCGCAACATGCCCGGGGTGACCTTTCGGTAGTTCAACGGCCTTCCGCAGTACTCCAAAATCAGCGTGTTGTCGAGGCGACGGCGGACGAGGATTTTGTCCTTGGGCTTGGGCAGGGGATTGTTATCGCCAAGAATTTGGAAGAGGGCGTTTTCGTAGCGAATGGTCCAGTCGTTGGTCAGGACGCGGTCCTGTTCAAAGGAGAACACATCGTCCAGGTTGATGCCCTTGGGAACACGGCTATGGGCGTCCTCGGGGCTCGCTGGCGCCTTGGCGAACTTGGCGTTCAAGAAATCGGCGAACTCGTTCTCCAGCAGCGTGTTGGCCCCCTTGATGGTGGTTATTCGCTTCAGGAGAAAATCGACGACCAGCCTATCTTGGAAGACTTGGTGTTTGCGCTCGACCCGCCCCTTGGCTCGGGGCGACGAGGCGGCGATGATTTCTATCCCAAGCTTGGCGCAGGCCTTTCCAAACACTGTGCGCGGTTCCTCGCCGGCCAACTGCTCCTCGAGGGTCGGCTCGCGATCGGTTATGAACACGTTCTTGTGGTCTGTGTATAGCGCGCAAGGCACCCCGTGTACTTCAATCCATTTGCGCAGCAACCGCATCGACACCGCCGTTGTCTCCTCCTCGTCCATCAACGACATCGTATGGCCCGTCGCGTCATCCACCATCACCATAAGGCACGTTTCCGGGCCATCCTCCCCGAACCACCGGTGATGCGATCCGTCCATCTGGACAAGTTCGCCAAACCGCGCACGAGGCTCGCGACGAGAACGATATTGCGTGCGTTTGCGATGCCTGGACCACAATCCCTCCTTGATCAGCAAGCGCCGCAACGTCTCGTGGTCCACCACTATACCCTCATCGGCCAATTTCTCCGACATCAGGGTCGGTCCCATCTCCAACGGTAAAAATCGTTTCGTGCAGCGCCGAAGGACCTTCGTTTTGAGCGAACCCGCAATCCCGCGGTTCGAGGTAACGCCACGTCCACGATGCACCAGCCCCGCGTCTCCTTCCTCACGCCATCGTTTGTACGAACGGCGCGCCTGACGATAACTCAGCCCAAGCCGCTCGGCTGCCTCCTTGAGCGACCCACCACCGCTCCAAACCCACTCAAACAACGACTTGCGCAACCACGCCGTCGGCGTGGCCACTCATCACCAAATGTCCTTCCATGAGGCCACCTCCATAGGCAGCCATTCTAAGAGGACATTTCTATTGAGTTAACCAGGGGACATTATCCGAGAGTTTTGATATATTTCGGGTGCCGGGTACCAAAAATTGAGGCTTTTCAGGGATGGGGCTTCTTGCTGTCTCCGGACTCGGTTCTCGGGGCCGCCTACACCTTCAACCCGACGGCTCGCATAAGCGCGAGGGCGTTGCTCTTGGTGACCACGCCGGGCCGCATCCGGTAGTCGAAGACGAGGCGGTCGCCCTCGAGGTGGTCCTCGAAATGGACGTTGACGACCTTCCCGTCGAAGGACTCCGCCGACTTGGTCAGGGCCAGGTCGTGCGTCGTGACGAGGCCGATGGCACCGGCGTCGACCAGTCCACGCAGGAGCGCCTCGGCCCCGGCGCCCCGGTCGTGGCTGTTCGTACCCGAGAGGATTTCGTCCAGCAGGAACAGCAAGGGCCGATTGCCCTGGGCGAGATCGACGACGACCCGCAGCTTGCTGATCTCGGCATAGAACCGAGACGCGCCGTCCTGGATGGAGTCCTGCACGCGGAGCGTGGCGCCGATACCCAGCGGCGAGATCCGCAACGATTGCGCGTGGACGGGCGCGCCGGCGAAGGCGAGCACCGCGTTCACGCCGACGGTGCGAAGCAGGGTGCTTTTCCCGGACATGTTCGACCCGCTCACCATGAACGCGCGGGTCCCTTCGCCGAGCGACACATCGTTCCGGACGTTCTTCGCCGGCGGGATCAGGGGATGGCCGAGGCCTTTGCCGTCGTAGATTGGACCGGTCTCGACGATCTCCGGGAAAGGATCGCCCTCGTGTTCGTAGGCATAGGCCGCGAGCGCGCACAAGGCCTCGATCTCGCCCGCCGCCGAGAGCCATCGGGCCACGTGCGGGCCTTGGCGGGCACGCCACGCCTCGAGCGCATGGGCGAAATGCACCGGCCAGAGCAACACGAACGCGAGCGGCGCGAACATCATGTTGCGGTATGCCTCCATCCAGGTGATGAGCCGGTCAAGCCGTACGATCGCGCGGGATGCCGAATCGGGGCCTTCCCCTAGTTCGCGGCGCAGCGCGGCGAGACGATTGCTCACGAATGGTTCCGTCTCCAATCGAGACAAGACATGCGCGAGCACCTTGAGGTCCCGCGCAGGGGCATCGACCCCGGCGAGTACGGCGCGAATCGAGTCGCGAACGATACGTGCGAAACCGGTCTCGGCGACGACAACGAGGACAAGGAATCCGGGGCCGTTACCGGCGATCCAAGCGCCAATTGCAGCAATCGCGAGACCGGTGAGAACGAAGGATGCGATGCGCACCCATCGCGACGTGAGCACGGGCGGGGCGGCGGCCCATGAGGTCAAGAGCGCGGGACGCACGCCCGCCCGGATGGCCCCACCGAGCAGCGCCAAGTCTTCGCGCAGATCGATCCGGCCGCGCAATTCCTCGATAGCGTTTTGGCGTTCGCGAATGGTCGCCGTATCCGGCGCGGTACAGAGCCAATGTGCCAGCGTTTCCTCGCCCGCGCGCGTCCGGCAGGTACACAAAAGCTCGAAGAGGGAACCCTCGCCGAATAGGTCGAGGTCCGCGGCATAGGGATGATCGACCGGAGCGAGATCGCTGCCCTGTACTCCCGTCCCCGCCCAACGATGCTCGAGCCGCGCCGTGGCCTGTTCGTAGTAGCGCACAGCGTCCGCCGCGCGGGCCTTGGCGCGCAGGGTGCGCTCGTGGACCACGATCAGGACGATGAAAACGATGACGGGGATGGCGATCCAGCCCGCGGCCACGCTGTCCCAGGCCCATGCGGCGCCGCCCAACGCGAAACCCGCAGCGAACATGCCCAGCCGTATGTCCGCGAGGCGATTGTGCCGGGACTCGAGGGTCTTGAGGGTGGCGCTGCGCTCGGCGAGGCGGCGAGTGTACTCACCCCGTGCAGTGGATTCCGGCGGGTGGATCAATTCGCCGTCCCGGGATCAGGCTGCGGTTCGTTCGCGATCCGGGCAACAGGCTTTGCGGGTTTTGTGGGCTGCCGCCATATGTAGACGCTAACGCCGAACGCGGCCGTGCCCGTGATCACGCAGACGATTGGGATCGCGACGATGACCATCGAGGCGATGATCGTTACCCAAAGGAGCAGGATGGCCCATACTTTGGTCCTTAGCGGAATACCCCGGTGTTCGCGCCAGTCGCGAATATATTCGCCGAAGAACCGGTTCGTCAGCAGCCAGACATAGAAGCGTTCGGAACTCAACGCATAGAAGTGGGCGGAGACCAGGAGAAACGGGGTTGTGGGGATAACCGGCAACAGGAGACCGATCATCCCAAGGACAAAGCTCGTCGATCCGATCGCGAAATAAAGGCGCCGCGCCCAGATCGACCTGACCACGCGAACCTGCGATCGCAGTTCCGCCACCCGGTCGGATTCGGGCGGACATTGGGGCGAGTCCGGTTCCATCGTCAGGGGCTAACGGCGGGCAGATGGCGATGAATTTCGCGGTTCGCCCGGGCTGCCTGAACCAGCAGTTTTTCGAGTTCCGCGAGGTAATCCGACTCGGACATCCCTGTCTTCCGCTCTCGCAGGGCGGTGACGGCATCGAGCGCGGCCAGGTATTGATCCACGATCTCACGCGGCACGGATTCCGGAAACACGAAGTCCTTGAGATAAACCTCGGAGGCAGTCTTCCCGTCGAAAATCCCCGTGTCGGTCGCCGGTTCGGGGGCCAGTGCATCGGCCAGGGCCTGGTCCAACGGCAGTCGCGATCCGAGGCCGTCGCCATTGTCATCAAGGATGGCGTGCTCGGTCGCCTTGTAGCCCTCGGTGGTGTACCAGGTGTCGGTCAATTCGGCGGCATACTCGCAGGCCTCGAGGATCGAGATGCGGTCGTCGTGGTCCCGGTCGGCGGCGCCGTCTTCCATCCCCTTGATGAAATTTTCCATGAACACCGGCGCGTTGATTTCGTCCACGCTCTTCGCCGCCGAGCAGATGATCCGGTTGGGACCGCTCAATTCGTTGACATACGAGGCCCCGCTCGATACCGCCGCGATCACCAGGGCGCGCCGCGAGGGCACGGCATCCAGCAAGCCCTTCAGCTCCTTCGCATTGAGGTCCGGCCCTGGAATGTGGAACTTCGTCACGCCATCCAAGTAACTTCCGTGGCCGATGAGATAGACGAAGACATCGTCTGCGGGCTGCGATTGCGCCGCGAGATCGGCGAACATGGCCTGAATTGCCTCTAGCCGGATACCGCCAGAGGCGTCGGGCTTCCCCGCCGGGTCCGCAGCAAGGACGTGAATACGCGCGGCGTCCGCCCCGGCCTGCTTTAGGAGCGCGTCTTGCAGCCGTGCCGTCCAACCGGCGAAGCGTTCTTGGAACTCGGCCTCGCCGCCGCTTCCGGAAAGGATCACGTGGTGTGCGGCGCCCCATGAGAGTGCGGGGCAACCGAGCGCGAGCGCCACTGCACAAATCCCGCGAATCATGCGCGGCCCCTGCGCCGGCGGAGGAACCACTCGATGGCGAGCATGGCGACCAAGGCGAAATAGAACCCCGGCAAGTGCCAGAAATGCAGGAGGACTTCCTCGGCATCGGGACGGGCCGGCAACGGAATTGCGCGGGCGAGTTCCGGCAACTGGTCGAGCGTATGAAACGCGCCGCCGGTGGCCGCCGAGATGTCCTTCAGGAACTGGGGATTGTATTGGGCCCGTTGCAATTCGCGATCGTCGCTCTCGACGAGGAAGGCGTCCTCGGTCGTCCCCACGACTTGATCCTTTTCGTCGAGCGCGCTCAACGCCAGCCGGTAAAGTCCGGGCTTCTCCGGCGTAAAGCGGCTCGCATACAGGCCTGTCTCCTGGATGGATTCGTCCACGGGCAACGGCACTGTCTCGCCCGCCGGGTCCGTCAACGTCACGGTGATGCGCAGTCCCTCGCGTTTGTCGTACTCCTTGTCGCGCACGATGAACTCGAAATCGGCCGGCGCGCCCTGGGGATACGAGTCCTGCTTCGACCGCAACACCACCGGGGCCGGCGCGTCGTGGACAAGATTGCGGACGATCTGCCGCCACAGCCGTTCGTGCCGGTTATCGTCCTCGGGCATGCGCATCTGCCATTGCCAGGTGTCGCTCGTCGCGAAGGCGGCGCATCGTCCCTCGCCGTAGCGTTGCACCGCGAAGAGGGGCTCGCCTTTCTTCGCGACCTCCTCGCCCTTGGCCTCGGCCATGACGGTCGCGGCGGCCCGCGTGAGGGGGAACCGATCGAGGCCGAACAGGGGCGGCATTTCCGACCATAGCGAGCGGTTGTTCTGCTCGTTCGTGTCCAATGACCACGACCCGGTCAAGGTACCTTCCATCGTCGGCGTTGCGGCGAAGGGCCCGTTGATGCGGGCGGCGGCGGGATCGCCGGTGTCCTGGTACAAGACGAAGGGCAACATCCCCTCGACCAGCGTCCCCGCGAAGTTCCCCTTGGTGAAGGCGCGCGGGCCGCCCATCAGCAGGAAGGACCCCCCGCGTTTCTCGACGAAGTCGCGCGTCAATTCCATGTTGACTGCCGTGAATAATTCTCGCTCGACGTCGCCCCAGACGATCAAGTCGTACTCGAAAAGTTCCTCGGCCGTGGTCGGATATCCCGACACCAGCTCGTCTTCCCTTGCGCCCAAGCGAATGAAAACCGCCTCGTCATAGCGCGGCTTCTCCTTGTCTCCCTCGAATCCCTCGAAGAGCGGGTTCGATGTGCTGGATTTTTTGCCCCGGAACACAAATTTCCGTTCCGCCGTCGAGATGCACAGCAGCCCAGTCAATTTGAGCTGCTTGTCTTCCTCGACGGCGCGGCGGACGAACTTCGCCTCCCAGTTGGGACGCCCGGACACATACAAAATGCGATACGACTTGTCGCGGTTGTCCACGATGAACGAGCGCGCGTTGTTCTCCTTCACGCGATCGTCCGAGGGCGCCGCCGCGTCGGGAGTTGCCGGCGCACCGGGCGTTTCGATCGGCACGAGCGTCACCGCGGCTTCGTAGTTCAGCCAGTCCTTGGTGTCGGGTATCCATTCGAGGCGCACTTCCTGGGTGGCCACCGCTTCGCCGATGGAAATGCGATTGCGGGCGACCGTGCGCTGAGCGAGGCGAATTTCGACGTCCGCCTGCCGTCCGCTCAGCCCCGTCGCATGGACGTCGAGAATTGTGACGACGGGGCTTTTGTCGAAGTCCGTGCGGTTCACGGTCATGTTGCCAATCTCGATGTCGCGCCAGTCCGTCTCGGTGTCGACGCCCACGGTGAACACGGGGGTCGTCTCGGGGAGATCGGCGATCTCCACGGGCGCGTTCGCCGTCTGCTGGACGCCGTCGGAGAACAACACCACCGCCGATACGCGCGCCCCGGCCATGTCGGCGAGCGCGCTGGATATCCCGCCGGTCAAGTCGCTTTCATGGGCGTCGAAGCGCAACGCCTTGATGTCTTGGAGCGGCTCGATCGATTGGCCGAGCCGGTAGCGGGCGACCTGGTGCTTGCGGCGTAGTACGCCCTCGAACTGCTCCGCCGCGGCCTCGTAGCGCTGGAGCAATAGGTTCCCGCGCGATTGGCCATCGAGCCCCTCGATCCGCATGCTCTGCGAGTCGTCGAAGAGAAGGGCCACCACTTGTTCTCCGGGCTCGATGCGCTTCGCGATAATCGACGGGTCCATCGCCAGGAACAACACGATGATCACCGCGGCGGTTCGCAGTGCCACAAGCAGGGGCCGGACCGGGCCAACGATACCCGCGAGGCGCCGCCAGTAATACACAACGATGGCGACGCCGGTAATGACAAGGATTGCGGCGCAGGCGTACCACGGCAGCCACGGCACGTTGAATCCGAAGTGACTCGGGACCAAATCGTCCGACCGGTTCCCGGCAAGCCATTCGGTGAATCGTTCAAGCATCGATGGGGACCATTACTTTTGCGCGCCCTCGGCCTCGGCCAAGCCCTTGAAATAGCCGGCCACGCGGTCCTTGTAGCGCTCGGGAATGTCCCCGTCGTCCACGAGCACGAATTCTTTCTCGTTCATTTGTCGCTGGATTTCGCGCTGCAACTCGCCCGCCGTCTCGGCGAGGGGCCGCTCGACCATGTTGAGGAACAAATCGTATTTCGGCGCCAATGCGCGGTCTCGCCACATGCGGCGCATCCCCTCGATCTCCTCGCGCACGCCGGCGACGTCCCGGCGGAACGGGCTGTCTTGGGGAAGCAACGATTCCGCCGTGCGCAGTTGTTCGAGCCATTGCTGGGCTTCGCCCCCGATGAACTCGTCCATGTTGCCTGCGGTCCACCGCGACCCGCCGCCGGAATTCATCCCGGATTGCGACGAGGGGGATTGCGGATTGCGCCCGCCCGGGCCTTGCGAACCGTCCTGCGGCTGGGACGATTGAGATTCGCCGGGTTTGGATCCTTCGCCGTCCTGGGATGAGGGCGAGGGTGATTGACCGGGCGTCGACGAATCTTGCGAACTCTCCGAAGGTTGCTGGCCATCTTGGGCACCGGGCTGTCCCGCCGCGGATTCGGACGGTTGTTCGCCGGGTTGTCCTGTTGGCTGTTCGCTGGGTTCGCCACCGGGTTGCGGTGCGGGTTGCTCGCCCTCTTCTCCCGGTTTCGCGGCGCCTTGTTCGCCGGGTTCGCCGTCTGCATTTTCGTTGCGCGCAACCTGCTCGCGGCCGACCTGAGTTTCCTGGTGAAGCTCGTCGAGGGCTTGCAGGGCCTTTTGCATGCCCTCGAGATCGTCCTCGACGATGAGCCCCGCGACCTCGTCCAGCTTCTCGGCCGCGCTGTCCAGCTTGCGTCCGACGCGCTGCTCTGCTTCCACTGCGGTGTCCCACGCCCCGAAATTCACCAGCGGCTTCGACTCCTCCATCTCCTCGACGATCCCGTCCTTGCTCGTCTCGCGCAGCCAGTCACCCAGCTTCCGCGACATCAATTCTTGCGACGCTTGGGAGCGTTCGGCCAATTCGCTCGCCTCGCCCATCATCTTGGTGAAGTCCTCGGCGATTTTGTCCTTTTCGCCGAGCAGTTTCTCCTTTTCTTCCTCGATGGCCTCGCGGTTGTCGAGGGACGGGGCGTTGAATTCCTTGCGCAGCTCGTCGGCCTTGTTCTCGATGGCCTTCTGGTTTTCCTTCAGGCCCTGGAGCTCCTGTTGAAGCTGCGCCATCCGTTGGGCGGCGGCGCCTCGCGAGAACTGCTGCAACCGTTCCTCCATGTCCTTGAGGGCGTCGATGGCGCGCGACCCCGACGAACGGGCCTGCTGGAACTCCTCTTCCTTGAGTTGCTCGAGGCTGCGGTTCATTTGTTTGCGCGCCTGTTGCAGGGCCTCGCGCGCGTCGCGCGCCTGGTCCGTGCCGAGGTTTTCCTGGGCGAGGTCCTGCCGCATCTCGTCGACGTGCTCGAGGTTCTTCTTCAGTTCCTCCTGCAGCTTCTCGAGCTTTCGCTTGATGGCGTCCTTCTCGGCTTCGTTCTTCGCCGCTTGCAGCTCGGATATCAGCTTCGCTATCTCGTCGTTGACGGCGGACTGACGTTGCGCGAGGTCCTTGATCTTGTTCAACAGCGCGTCCGCGGCCTGTTGCTGCTGCTGGGTCGTGTTCTCGTTCTCGTAAAAGTTCTGGTTCCGATCCATGTCGAGGGCCTGAATGTCCGGCCGCTCCCCGCCGCCCCCGCCTCCGCCGCCTTGTTGCTGCTGGACCTCGGCCTCGCGCGGCTTCATCTTGAGGATCATCTGGAATGCGCGCCGCTCGGCCACGGCGGCCTCCGACAGGGCGTCCTCCGGCGAGGGGAGCGCGGCCCGGCCCAGCGCCTTCACCGCGTCGTCCATCGCGTCCTTGAGGATGATTAGTTCCGGCTTCGGGTTGGCCATCATGCCGGCCCCGCCGCTCACTTTTTCGAGTAGCGAAGATTGCGTCTCGACGATGGTGGCGAGGTTCGTCTTGAATTCCTCGTCCGTCAGCCACCCCGCCTCGCGCCGTAAATTCCACGTGGCGATGATTACTTGTTTCTGGAGGGCCTCAAGATCGCCTTCCATCGCCCCTTGGCTTGGCGCTTGGCCATCGCCGCCGGAGATGCTCTCGGTGTAGCGCATCAGGAATGGCCGAATCTCGAGAAAAAACGGATCGCCAAGCTGCTCGAAATCCTTGCGGCCGGGTTTCGCGTCCTTCGCCCAGACGCTCCACGTGACCAGATCGCCGGTCTGGATACCAAGGTCCTCGAGGCGCAGCTCGTGGCGTCCGTCCGCATCGGTCACGGGGGCGTTGCTCGTGTTCAGCGCGAGCCGGACAGGCTCCTTGCCCTCAATCTCGTATTGGATTCCGTACTCGCTGAATCCGTAGTCGTCGCTCACGGCAAAGCGAAACGGCACTTCCTCGAGCATGGTCACTTCGCTGTCGCCTCGGGGAAAATCCACCGAAATATCGGGCGGGCGGTCGCGCTCGACCGTAATCGAGTAGTCCGGATTGTATTCGCTGGGGACGTTCTCCGCGTCCGTCAGTTCGATCCGGTAGCGGTCGTTCTTCGCGAGGGTGAGCCGGGTATGCCACCGGGTCGAGTCCGCAGATTCCAACGCGACCCGCTCGCCGCCGTCGAGCACCATCTCGGCCCGGGCGATCGCCTTGTTGCTGCGCACCTCGAGCGCGACGTTCGTCCCTTCGATGGCGGAGATGTTCCCGCTATTCGGCACCTCCTGCGCGGGACGTTGGAGGTAGTCCGGATAGGTGTAGGTCAGGTCGATGCCCTCGACTTGCGGCGGGGTCCACACCGTCAGCCGGTAGGGCTCGGACTCGCGCCGGCCCAGCTCGACCCGGTATTCGGTGTCCTCGCGAATGTCGGCAAAATAATGGTAGTAGACGCCGGCGGAATCTCCCTGCGGCATTTCGACGGCAAGCCACTCGCCTACGCCCGCGCGCGAATGCAACGTGACTTTGGCCCCGGCGATGTCGGAGCGCACCCATACCATCTGGTTGTCGCCCATGCGTACGCGTGCGTTGCCCGGCTCGACCGTGAACGGCAGGGGCGCCGCCTTGCGCGGCGCGAGGGCGGTCTCGATAGAGAGGTTGGGAACCCAAAGATTTCCGGTGGCAATGAGGATCGCCGCGGCGAGTCCGAGCAGTGCCCATCCGGCGGCATTGGCCACGCGGACGCGGCCGGGTCGAAGCACATCGTCGAGCGAAGCATGGCGAACCAGCGGCGTGGTCTCCTCGAGGAATTGCTTGGCGATCCAGGCGGAGGCCTCCTCCGGCAGGTTGGCCGAGAACTCGACCGCGCTAATCATCCGGTCTTGGAGCTCGGGATGGCGCTCGTCGATGAACAACGCAACTTGTTCGTCGGTAATGGGTTTGCGCAACGGCAGGAAATAGAACCACAACATCGCGGCCAACTCGGCCAGGAGGTATCCCGCGAAGACAAGGCGTCCGCCCGCATCCGGCGGCACCAGCCAAAACAAGCCGGTGGCCAAGGCCGTGCAGAGGAGGGTCGCGAGGGCGAAGCGGGCGCGGCAACGGGCGCGGCGGGCGCGGCGGCACTGGCGGGCGACGGCCTGGATGCGCAAGCGCAACTCGGGGCGCATCGTCAGGGAGCTTGGGGACATACAAACGCTCCTTGGGTTAATTCCGGGTAATTCAGGGACGGACTGCGAAATACGCAAGATTTTTACCGACGGGCCCACTCAATCTGTGGGCGTAATTCGTAGCCCGTCCCTGAATTACCTACCTAAGTTTACCCCCGAAGGGACGACATATACCAACTTTCGAGCAGCAATAAGGCGAATCCGAACGCGATGATCAGGCGTCCATACTCCGCCCCGATGGTATTTTCCGCCGCAGGTTCGACGGTCTCTCCGGGGGAAGGCGCGTCTTCCGGCTGGGCGATGCGCGGCGCGGCGGCCATCTTGAGCATGAATTCCTCGGGGGCGATGGAGATGGGATCGCTTTCGATCGCCTCCAAATTCACCGGATCGACGTGGCGCCAGGTTTCGTCCTCGGGCGCTCGCGTGCGGAAGAATCCCGCATGGGCCAGGTACGAAACGTCGTCATGCTCAAAATCGGCCAGCCTCGCCCCGGCGGGCGTATCTTGTCCCGGAACTTGCACCGTGCTATCGCCCGCCGCGTTCACCGCGAGCGCATCCACGGTCAGCCGCCGTCCCACTTCCCATGCCGACGCCGCCTTGGTCGAATCGCCCAGATAAGCCAAGGTCTCGTGCAACAGCGGGACGAACCTCGGGTGCTTGGGAAGGTTGGTCCAGTCGAGCGACAGGGCAAAGGCCCACACAACGAGTCTGCCCGACCCGATGGTGCGTTCGAGGATCGCCGGGGCCTCGTCGTCAAAACGCGCCACGACGCGGACCGCCGGATCCTCGACCTTGAACACCCAGTGGTTCGTGAAGCGAATCGTCGAGAAATCGTTGTAGTTTGCGCCTCGGAATGGGACGAACACCGGGTGATCCAAGTCAACCCACGACAGGGTTTCCGCCCTCGACGGGTCGATATCGGGATAGGCCGGGCCATCGGTCCGTAAACCGGCTCGTTCGAGAAACGCCGCGTTGATGACGTCGGCATTCATCCGGTCGCTCATCACGACCAACAGTTGCCCGCCCTTCTCGACGTAGTCCATCATGCGTTGTCCCGCGCCGGGATCGAGCGCATCGATGTCGCCCACCACGACGATGCCCGGGCGCGTCGCGGGGTCATCGAGGGCCGCGATGAGATCGGGGAGCGCACCCATTTGCGGAATCCACGGCAGACCCGCCGAGTCGGGCAGGGCACGCGACAAGAACGTGCGCGCGGGGTAGGGCTGATCGCCCCGTTCATCCGCGAGCACGAGCAAGGGCTTGCGCCGGGGAGGGTTCCAAGTGAAGTAGCGGCGATTGTCCAAGGCAAAGGTATCGCCCCGAAGTTCGAGGTAGCCCTCGAGCGGTCCGTCGCCATTTCGGTTCAACACAAACGAAGTCTGGGTGGCGTTGCCGGGATTGAGGCTCAAGGGGTTGACCCCCGTCTCAACGCCCCCAACGATGAGGGCGACTTGGGCGTCGGTCACGGTGTCGCCGGACCAGTTCTTCACCTTGCCGAGCACGCGCAACGCACCGTCGGTAGATTCCTTGATCCCGATGTCCATCAAGGACAGATTGCGTCCGGGTTCCGGGGTGACAGGCGCGAGGTCCAACTCGATCGACGAGGCCAGTTTCCAGCCCGCTTGGCTCGCGGGCATTCCGCTCTTCTGGAAATCGGAAATCACATGGAGGATTCGGCGCGGCTCGAGCTGCCCGGGCGGGACCGTCTGCGCAGTCAGCAGGTTCTGCGCCTCCTGGAGGGCGGGGAGATAGTCGGTGCCTTCCTCGGTCAGCGAGGCGCGCCCGATGGCCTCCTTCGCCGCCACCGCGCCACCCGCCTCCGTGTCCTCGGAGGAACCGAATGGGGCCAGGACTTTCTGGCCGCGCGCGAAGGTCATGACGGCGACCCGATCGCGGTCGGATGTCTTCGCGACAATCTCGCTCGCCATTTCCTTGGCGTCGGCGAAAAGTTCCCCTCGGCCCATGCTGTACGAGGTGTCGATCAGGATGGCATGCAACGCGGGCCCGCCGGTTTCGGTCACCGCGGCCGCCGTCTTCCAATAGGGCCGGGCGAATGCGAGGGCGAGGAGCAGGAAGAGAAGCATCCGCAACAACATGAGCAATATGTGCTGGATGCGCCGCCGCTCGATGACCTCCTTCGAGATGTTCGGGATGAACATCACGCTCGAGAAGCGAATTGGCTCGCGTTCGGGGCGGCGAATCTGGTGGATGATGTACGGGGCGGCGAGCAAGGCAAGTCCCCCGAAAAACAACGGCGCAAGGAAGGACAACCCCATCAGCGCGCCCCCACGCCGGCGCGGGCGTTCTTCATGCTGGCCGTCATCAGGGCATGCGCCCGGTGGTGCAAGAAGTGGTGGAGAGCGCGGTCGAGCGGCTCGTTCGTCGTGAACTCGGCGAGGTCAATCTCGGATGCAAGGCACTCCCTCCGCAAGGCGTCGAAGTGCTCGCGTCGGTTCGCCAGATAGGCCTCGCGCACGGTATCCGGGACGGCGTATTGCTCCGCCCCGCTTTCCGCGTCGACGAACGTGACCGTCTTGTCGAAGGGAAAGGATTGCTCGGCGGGATCGCTGATCTGGAACACGATCACGTCATGCCGCCGCGCCCGGATCGATTTGAGGTGGGCGATCATCTCGTCGAGGGGATGCAACAAGTCCGACACGAGCACGACCATGCCGCGCGGCTGAATCACGTCGCCCAAGTACTTGAGGGCGCCGGTAGCGTCGCTCGCGCCCAGCGGTTTCAGGTTGTCCAAATCGACGAGGATGCGGCGCAGGTGCGACGCGCGCGATCGCGGCGGCACATAGCCGATCGATTCGCCCCGCTGCGCCACGAGGCCGGTCGAGTCGCGCTGGTGGTGCAGCACGGTCGCGAGGCACGCCAGCAACATGCGCGCATAGTGAAACTTCGTGACGGCGCTCGAGGCGTAGTCCATCGACGCGCTGCAATCGAAGACGAGCGTGCAACGCAGGCTTGTCTCGTCCTCGTATTGCTTCACATGCAACCGGTCGGTGCGCGCGTAGAGGACCCAGTCAATGTACCTCGGATCGTCCCCCTGCGCGTAGGGCCGGTATTGCGCGAACTCGATCGAGGACCCCGAATGGGGGCTGCGGTGCATGCCCCCCATGATGCCGTCGACGACGGTGCGCGCCAGCAAATGCAGGTCGGACACCTTCGCCAATTCGGCGGGATCGATCGAATGTAGGGTGCCCATCATGACGAGTTACGACAATCCGGATGATGGCTTCTGCACGGTCTCGATCAATTTCTCGATGATCTGCTCCACACTTACCCGGTCGGCCTCGGCGCGAAAATTTGTCAGGATACGATGGCGCAATACCGAGTGCGCGACGGCCTGGATGTCCGATGTCGATACGTGAAAACGTCCCTGGAGCAGCGCCCGCGCCTTCGCCGCAAGAACCAGGTTCTGCGAGCCGCGCGTGCCCGCGCCCCAGCTGACCCAATTCTTGATGAAGTCCGGGGCTTTGGCATTCTCGGGGCGGCTGGCCTGCGCCAAGCGCACCGCATACCGGGCTATCGGCTCGGCTATCGGCACCAGCCGGACCAGCCGCGCGAAGTCCAGCATGTCCGCCGCCGAGAAGACACGCGAGGGGGAGGCGTGCGCGCCGCCGGTCGTGCGCGTGGCGACCTCGAGTTCCTCTTGTTCGTCGAGGTAATCGATGCGAATGTTGAGCATGAAGCGGTCGAGCTGCGCCTCGGGGAGCGGATAGGTCCCCTCGAGCTCGATCGGGTTCTGTGTCGCCAGTACGTAGAACGGCTTCGCCAGCGGGCGCATCTGGCCGGCCACGGTAACCTGCCGCTCCTCCATCGCCTCGAGCATCGCCGCCTGCGTCTTCGGCGGCGTGCGGTTGATCTCGTCGGCGAGCAGCACATTGGTGAATATGGGCCCCTCGATGAACCGCAACTCGCGGTGGCCGGTCGCCCGGTCCTCGTCGATGATCTCTGTCCCCGTGATATCGGAGGGCATCAGGTCGGGCGTGAACTGTACCCGTTTGAACTGGAGGTCGAGGATTTGCGCGATGGTCCGGATCAGGAGCGTCTTGGCCAGTCCCGGCGCGCCCGTGATAAGCGCATGGCTCCCCGAGAACAACACGATCATCAACTCATCGACCACGCGATCTTGCCCGACAATCACGCGGCGGATTTCGCCGAGCAGCTTCTCGCGGCCCGTGCGCAGCTTTCCGAGGGCCTCTTGCTCGAAGGGGGCCGATGACTCGGGCGCCGGCGGTAAATCGGGTGGGGCGATGTTGGGTTCCGAATGCGCTTCCAATGAGGACCTCTCTCGTGCGTTCGCCACGCCATCGGCGTGACTGCTTCAAGTCAATCCCGGTGAACACGATCCGCCGGGGCAAGTTCCATGTCGCGTCAATGCGTCATCGCGTATACCACGATGTTGATGCCGAGCGGGTACGCCTTCTTCGCGCTGAATTCCTCGAAGTAACTCTGGCTTTCCCCTTCCCGCTCCCAGCCATCGCCCAAGTCGGTATTGTGACAGATGATCGCCATCAACCGGCCGTTCTTGTCGCTGATCCCCTTGTAGTGCGGCGTCTTCGCATCGGGCCGTTCGTAGGTGATGCCCCAGTTCACCCAATTGCCTATCGCCGGAATCTGCGGTTTTTCCTTCAAGGAAAACACCATGTTGAAAACGGGATGGTCCAACTCGAGCTCGACCATCGGATACTCCGCCGGCGGAAACACCTGCTCGATCTCCTGCTGCCAGTTATGCCACTCATCCTCGCCCCAAAAGTCGTCCACCATCAGGAACCCGCCGCGGAGAAGATAGTCCCGCAACCGGGCGCGTTCCTCGACCGACAAGACCAGGTCGCCCACTTCGATCATATAAATAAACGGATAGTCCCAGAGCGAGTCGTCCATGAGTTCGATGACGACGTGTTGCACGCCGCCGTGCGTGTCCCGGTTTACCTTGAGCGAGGTCAATTCCGACAGGCGCTGCATAAAATTCACGTCGGAGTCGGGGTAATCTATGCTCCATTTCTGCCACCCGCCCCAACTCGTGTAACGAATCCGGCAAAACGTGAAATTGCCGCCGGGAAAGACGTCCCGCTCGGGGACCTCGAATTGCCGTCCCCCGCCTTGCCAGCGCCTCATTCCCTGTTGCGCGGCGATGGGGCCCGCGGCAAGGATGCCGATCGCGAGCAGCGCCAATACATAGTGCAGCCGGGTCAGCGTCACGGGGTCAATTTACCGTCTCGCTGCGGGGCGCAACGCCGCCGCCCTCGCGCTCGACGATGTCCAGGAGCAAGCTCTGCGCCTTCCAATAATGCGGCGACTGTTCGAGCACCGCCAGGACTTCCTTGCGCGCGGGATCGAGTCGCCCAAGGCCCGCGTAAATCTCCGCGCGGTGCAGCCGGTGCTCGGGCGCATGGGGCTTGTCCAGATGCGCGAGAACCGCGAGCGAACCGAGCGCTTTTTCCTCCTCCCCGGTTTTCTTCAGGGCCTCGACATAGGTCTTGTGCAGGGCCACGTCGTAGGGATCGATCCCCAGGGCCCAATGCGCCACGCGCGCCGTCTCCGCCCAGTCGCCCTTGGCGCTCGCGACGGCCAAGAATTCCGTGCAGGCATCGAGCTCCGCCGGCGCCGACCCGATCAGGCGCTTCAGCGTCTCGGCATATTTCTTGTCATTCCCCGATTCGCGGTACGCGAGGGCAAGCCGTTTGAGCGGCGCGTCGGGTCCCTCGTAGTCGGGGAACAGGCCGTAGGCCTCGTCGTATGCCGCCTCCGCCTCGTTCCAATCCTTGTTCTCGACGGCCTCGGTGCCGCGATCCATTGCATTCGTGAATGGCGAGTCCTGTTTCGTTTCCTTCTTGGGGCCGGTCACGCGTTCCATCAATTTCTCGACGATCCACTCCGGTTCCTTCTCCACCTTGGCCAACCCCGGGAGCGATTCATAGGGCTTCGTGCGTTCGGCCATGCGGCCTTCGAACGCCGCATCGAGATCATGGATCGTCACCCCGGCGGCATTCGCAAGGGCCTCGACGGACTCGGCCCCCTCGC